>JAAYTS010000003.1 GCA_012517995.1 Clostridium sp. | reverse complement strand
CGTCAATACAGACAAACAAAGAACCTTCCCTAGCTTTTCGGGAATCATAAACAATATCTTTAATTTCAATATTAGCATCTCCAATTATCTCTATAATATCTAGTCCTTTAATTATATCCTTTAGTAACATAAAATCCTCCAATATTCAATTAGTAAAAAAATTCATTATTAATTCTAACATTATATGTTAAAAATATCCACTTAAAACATTTCTAGTGGGTATCTAGGTATATGAAATCAACTACTATTACCTCACCTTCCTGTACTTCTTCTCCTGGTTCAACACTTTGGCTTATGGCAGAACCAATTCCATTTATTTTTATATTCAACCCAATATCCCTTAATGTTTTTGTAGACTCTTCCACTGTTTTATTAGTTAAATCAGGCACCTTCACCATCTTTTTGCTTTCAGGTTTGTAGGTATAAACTATAACTGTTGATTGTTTTGATATAGCTGCTCCAGGTTTTGGTGTCTGCTCTTTTACAACAATATCTCCATTGCTATTGTCACCTTCAATTCTGTAATCAAGACCAAATTCCCTAAGTATTAACTTTGCCTCATTTATAGTTTTATCCCTGATGTCTGGAACAAATACTTCCTCTGCCATCATTTCTTCATCTTTTTTTGTATATCTTCTTTCTATATTTAAGTAATCTAGAGTATCTTCAATAATTCTTCCCGCTACAGGGGCAGCTATCTGACCTCCATAATAAGAATGACCTGTAGGATGGTTTAGCATAACTAAAACAGATATAACCGGATTATCTGCTGGTGCAAATGCTGCAAATGATGCTATATAAACTCCCTCTTCTAAAGTTTCAGATGTACCTGTTTTCCCTGCAACTCTATAGCCTTTTACATAGGCATTCCTTCCAGTACCTTCTGAAACAACACCTTCTAATAATTCTCTCATGGTATTTGAAGTTTCCTTAGAAATAACCTGTCTTATAACTTCAGGTTCAAATTTTTCCACTATATTGCCTTCACTATCCCTTAGTTCTTTTATAAGCCTTGGTTTCATAAGATTTCCGCCATTGGCAATTGCACAATATGCATTAACCAAATGTACAGGTGTTATTGTAAATCTCTGACCAAAAGTGGTTGTTGCCATATTTATTAAAGTAGGATTTTTATGAATATTACTTTCCCCTTCATAAGGCAAGGGAATTCCTGTTTTATCATAAAAACCAAAACTTTTTACATATTCATAAAAAGTTGAAATACCTAGTTTTTCTCCTATTTTTACAAAAGACGGGTTACAAGAATTATACACAGCTTCCCTTAAAGTCTGCTCTCCATGAGGAGGAGTTCTCCAGCATCTTATTGTATGCCCTTGCACTTCAACAGGATAATCATTTGTATGGTCATCAAGGCTGATAATTCCCTCTTCAAGTCCCGCTGCTACTGTAACTGCTTTAAATGTAGAACCCGGCTCATAGGTGTCAACTAAAGCTCTATTTCTCCAAACAGTCTCTTGAAGTTTCTCAATATCTTCATTGGTGGTTCCATCCCACATATCTGGATCTTCACCTGGGGGACACGCTCTAGGAGTATTAGGATTAAAATCTGGCTTTGAAACCATAGCAAGAATATCCCCATTTCTAGGATCCATTATAACAACTGTACCACCTTTTAGTACTTTATTATCATCTATTGCCCTTTCTAATTCCCTTGTAGCAATGTATTGAATATCTTTATCAATGGTTAAAACCACATCTAATCCTTCTTGAGGTTCTATGCGCTTTTCCTCATAAAAAGGTGTCTGCCTCCCCCTTGCGTCAACTTCGCTTAATATTTTTCCAGGCACCCCTTTTAAATATTTATCCATCATTCTTTCTATTCCGTCAAGTCCTTGATTGTCATAACCTACAAACCCCAACACATGGGCTGCAAGATTATTGTGGGGGTAAACTCTTTTAGAATCCTCATCTATATAAATACCCTTTATATTATTTTCACTTCTAAATTGCCTTACTTTATTTCCAATTTCCTTGCTGACATGTCTTTTTATTTCCTGATATCTGTTATTTTTGTTCATTCTGTTTAAAACATCTTCTTTATCCATTTCTAAAATCAAAGCAAGATTTTCTGCTATAAACTCTCTTTCTTTTTCGTCCTTCGGCAAGTCTTGTGGGTTTACAGCCACCCTTTCAACACTTGAACTAACAGCAAGTTTATTCCCATTTCTATCGTGAATAGTGCCTCTTTTAGGAGTTATTTCCCTATTGCTGTTTTGCTGCTGAAAGGCCATTTCCTGAAGTTCAGCACCCCTGACCATTTGAATCCAACCTACTCTAAATAAAAGTCCTAATATAAAAAGAGAAAAAGCTACCAGTAAAAATAATAGCCTCTTCTTCATCATTAAAGTAGCCCCATTCACCAAAGCCCCTCCCTTTATAGTTTTAAGAAAATAAGCTTAGTGTATAAAACTGCTTACACTTTTTATTTTCCCCATCAAAATATCTAACATTCCAGAATTTTCTTCATTTTGATTTTCATCCTCTAAAACCATTGTAGAATTATCCCTGGGTAGGCTTATATATGTAATCTGATGCCCATCAGGTTCTTGCATTGCTAATTTGGTTTTTGCAACTTCCCTTATATTGTTTAAGTCAATACTGTTTTTTATATCAAGTTCTATATTCTTGTTTTCTTCTCTAATTTCATTATATTCAGCAATTTGTTGATTTATAGTATAATTTAACTCAGTAATCTTAGCATATCTATAGGTAACAAACCCCGCTAAAGAAGAGATAAACAATAAAACCAACACGTATTTAACTTTTACTTTATTATTGTTTCTCCGTTTTTTCTTGGTTTTTAAAACCTTATTTTCTTTATATACGTCATATTCAAGTTTTCTTGCCGCTGTTCCGTGTACATATTGTTTATTCTCTATCATTTTATTCACCTTCCAAAGATTATATTACTTTCATGATCTAATCTTGCAATATTCAAGTATTTATGACCATAAAGCATAACCTTACCAACAGACAATAAATCCAGGGGTTAGCTTTTTTTAAAAAGCACTTCCCCCCGGAACAAAATAACTTAACTTCTAATTACATCTTGCTTATTATCTGTTTTTTAAAGCAAATCTTATCTTTTGTAAAATGTTTTTCCTTTTCTTTTGTTTTTTGATATTTCTTCTTTTGTTTTTTTTCATTTTTTCCTTTGTTTTTTTTTAAATTTTCTTCTTTTGTAATTTATAAATTTTTTTCTTTTGTAGTTAAATTATTTTTTTCTTTTGTTTTTTTTGATTTTTTCTTTTGTTTTGTTTTATTTCTACCCTCAGAAATTTTTCTAAGGATGGTCAATCATATTTTTTCAACTACTCTTAGTTTGGCACTTCTAGCTCTTGGATTTTCTTCAAGCTCCTTTTTTGATGGTGTAATGGGTTTTCTTTCTATAAGCTTTACTAAAGGCTTTTTCCCACATATACATACCGGAAACTCTTTAGGGCATGTACATGGATTTGCTTTTTTATAAAAAGCATTTTTTACTATTCTATCCTCTAGTGAATGGAAGGATATGATACAAAACCTTCCTCCCGGGCTTAAAAGCTCAATCCCATCGGCAACCGCTTTTTCAAGTACACCTAATTCATCATTGACAGCTATTCTTAAAGCTTGAAAAGTACGTTTAGCTGGGTGGGGTCCTTCTCTTCTTGCCCCACTTGGTATTGCCGCTTTAATAACATCTACAAGTTCTCCTGTTGTCTCAATTGGTTTTTTAACTCTTGCTTCAACAATAAATTCTGCAATTCTTTTAGCCCATCTTTCTTCACCATAATTTTGTATTATTTCTTTTAGCTGCTCTTTAGTATACTCATTTACCACCATCTTTGCTGTCAAAGTTCCTCTTCTGTCCATTCTCATATCTAAAGGAGCATCCTTTTTATAGCTAAATCCTCTTTCTGTCTCATCTAATTGATGAGATGAAACTCCAATATCTAAAAGTATCCCATCTACCCTTGAAATATTATTTTTAAAGCAAACTTCTTTCATGTTTTTAAAATTTGTATTTGCAAGTATAATATTAGCCTGTCCATCTGCATTTTTCAGTCTGCTTTCTGAGGTCTTTATAGCAAATTCATCTTGATCTAATCCAATTAAAGTTCCCACACTATTAAGCCTTTTATATATCTGTAGAGAATGTCCTGCACCACCTAAAGTTCCATCTATGTAAGTCCCATCAGGCTTAATATTAAGTTTTTCTATTACCTCTTCTAGTAACACAGGGCTGTGATGAAAATCCATTAAACTAATCCTCTCAAAAACTCATTTTTTAAATTCCTAACATGGACATTTTTTCAGCAATGCTTTCTGTACTAATATTGTCATCCCCACAGTAACTTTCCCATTCAGATTTATCCCATATTTCAACTCTGGTAGATACTCCAATTATATATACATCTTTTTCCAATTTTGCATGCTGTCTTAAATTGTTAGGTATTAGTATTCTACCCTGTTTGTCCAATCCACATTCAGTAGCTCCTGCAAAGAAAAATCTCACAAAAGCTCTAACATCTTTATCGGTGAAAGGAAGTGCCCTAAGTTTTGCTTCAAGTTCAGCCCACTCTTTTGCTGAATACGCAAACAAACAGTTATCTAGACCTTTGGTTAAAATAAAATTTTCTCCAAGTCCGTCTCTAAACTTTGATGGTATGATAACCCGGCCTTTTGTATCAACTGAGTGTTGGTATTCACCATAAAACAACTATTTCACCTCACATCTTGTCACATTTCACCACTTCACTCCACTTCCCACCACTTATATTTTAATTTTAGTCTATAAACGCATAATAATCAAGAGGAAATTTAAAATTTTTTCTAAAAAAAATAAAAGATAGGACTTCCGTCCTACCTTTTATGGAAATGTTTGCTAGTATTTTTAGCTTTTATTTTTCTGAGCGTCATTTAATAATTCATTGTAATACTTAGCAATGAGTAAATCTAATTTCACACTCATTTCATATATCTTTGCATAATCATCTCCACAGTCAATCATGCTGTTTAACTTATCTTGCAGCAGCCTAATCTCACTTTGGGCCATTTTAACACCACCATTATCTTTTGTAAAAATTATTTGAATTTTTTAAAACTTAAATACATCTTTTTTTCAGCAAGTTTTTTTGCTTTTTTGACATAAATAATACTTTTTATTAGCTAATGAGTTGTTTTTCTTTTAATATTATAGAAAATTACCATTAGTATGTCAATATTGATAAAAATTTGTAACACTGTTGTAACATTATCTGCTAACAACTGCATATTTTTTACGTCTTATTATAAAAATAGCACTAAATACGACAACAAAAGAAATTGCAAGTAATTGTGACACTCTAAAAGGTCCTATATAAAGACTGTCTATTCTTAAATCTTCTATCCAAAATCTTCCTGCACCATAGAAAATCATGTAAAGAAAAAATAATTCTCCCTTTACTTTATATCTCTTTCTATACCACATAAGAAAGAAAAAAGCTGCAAGATTCCATAAAGATTCATATAAAAAAGTAGGATGAACAGGTAAATTTGGATCTATGCCTGGAATGTTAGACATCTCCAATCTTTTTTGTATAATCTCACTTGTCATTCCCCAAGGTAAATTTGTGTTGGTACCAAAAGACTCATTATTAGTAAAATTCCCCCATCTTCCAATTGCCTGAGCCAGTAGAAAATATGGACCTCCAAAATCTAATAGATTTAAATAATCCACTTTTTTCACCCTACAGTATATGTAAGAAGACAATAGTGCTCCTATAAGCCCTCCATAAATTGCCAACCCCCCTGTTCTAATATTAATTATCTTTAATATATCTCCTCCAAATTCATCCCAATTAAATATAACATAATAAAGCCTAGCTCCAATTATTCCTGCAGGTGCTCCCCATAATACAATATCTAGAATTTGCTCCTCATTTATTCCAAATCTTTCACGATTTCTCATTCCCAAAAAAACAGCCATAATAAATCCAAAAGAAATAATTATTCCATACCACAGAACTTCTATCCCAAATATTTCAAAAGCTACACTGTCAACTGGTATTTTAAAATCCCATAATTTAGGAAATCTTACGTAATTCATTTCGCCCTCCTGTTAATTCTTTATTTATACCCCTTTGTATCTGGTTTTAACATTTTTCATTTATTACACAGGTTTTATTACAGAAACAGCTAATCTTTGTGTGTCAAAATGCTCACTAAACACTTTTTCAACATAGTCAAAAGATATCTGGTCATATACATCTAAATAATCAAAAATATTTACTTCTTTAAAGTATACTGACATAAACATATGAGCTGTTCTGTCAACAGAATTTAACTGTTTAACAAATCTTCCTCTCATTGCCTTTTTAATACGCTGATAATCTTTTTTATTAATACCTTTTTGATATAAATCTTTTATTCTGTTAACAACTTTTTCTTTCACCAAAAGAGGATCTTTTGATTCTCCGCCAAAAGAAGAAAAAGCATAATTTTCTTCAATACTGTAATCAAAATCAAAAGTGTTGTTAATAAGTCCTTCATTATAAAGCTCTGTATATAGACTTGAACTTCTTCCTAAAATAATTTCAAGAAGAATTTTTACTGCAATTTCCCTATTTAAACACTTAATACCTTTAGTTTCAAAATTAATATCTTTAAAACCCATTTGAAATAGTGGCATTGAAACAGCAAGTTTTTGCTCTATATAAGGCTTGTTAATTGCTACAGGCTCCTCTGGAAAAATCCTTTGGATTTTAATATCCTTTTTTCCTTTTATAATATTTTTTTCTACCATCTCAAACACCTTTTCAGGCTCTACATCTCCAACTACTATAATTACCATGTTTGAAGGGTGGTAAAAGGTATTGTAACATTTATATAAAATTTCCCTGTCTATTTTTGATATGCTTTCAACAGTTCCTGCTATATCAATTTTTACAGTGTTTTTCTCATAAAAGGCATCTAAAAGATTGAAAAATACTCTCCAGTTGGCATTATCATCATACATCCTTATTTCCTGCCCAATAATGGATTTTTCTTTTTCAACACTTTCTTCTGTAATATATGGATTTTGCACATAATCTAATAAAAGATTAAAATTTTCAAAAAACTTATCAGTACATGAAAAAAGATAAACTGTCTGAGAAAAACTGGTGTAAGCATTGGGACTAGAACCAAGCTTTGAAAATTTATCCATAACGCTTCCATCCTTTTGTTCAAAAAGCTTATGTTCTAAAAAATGAGCTATTCCATCTGGCACTTTTATTTTTTCTCCATCTACTATAAACTCATTATTAATAGAGCCATAATGTGTCCCAAAAGCTGCATATTTTTTAGAATACCCCTTCTTAGGTATTACAAAGGCTTTAAGCCCGCTTTCATGCTGATACAAATACATAGTTTCATCTATTTTATCATAATTTATTGTTTTTATTTCCACTAATAAATCCTCCCTTTTAATTGTGTTTTAAAACTCCATATTTATATCTAATTTCCTCGTTCCTTGTTTGTAATAAAATAAATTGTATCAAGCTTAATCTTTGAAGCAATATCAGCTACATCTTTTACTGAAACATTTTTAACTTTTTCAATAACCATATCCGGACTGTCATCTGATTTTGTAATAAATTGACTTAAGTAAAAATCAACCAATTGAAGCTGACTATCTTTTATGGATTTAATTCCTGTTTCGATACTTTTTTGTGCCGCTTCATACTCATATTCTGTAATATTTCCTTTGACAATCTCTTCTAATTGCTCATTTATTATTTTAATTGTTTTATCCTTATTTGCAATTTCAATACCGCTGCTTATCACCATAAGCCCTTTAAACTTTTCAAGGCGGGAAAAAACATAATAAGCTAGGCCCTCTTTTTCCCTCACATTTTGAAAGAGTTTTGACTGCACCCCTCCTCCTAAAATGCTATTATATAAAATTAATTTATAATATTCTTCATCATTAGGATAGGTATTTGTTCTAAACCCTAATGAAAGTTTTCCCTGATTTACATCAAAAGTTTCTATTACATTTTTTACTTTGTCTACAGCAACCTCTATTTCTGCTTCTTTTATATCTATTTCCACATCTCTTTTTATTTTAAACAAATTATCTTTAATATACTCTATTTGTTCAGGTTTTAAATCCCCAGATACAAAAACGTACATAGGGAGAGTTTTTATAAATTTTAAATAGTACTCATATAAGTCTTTATTATTTATTGATTTTAAATTTTCTAAACTCCCATAATCATATATGCCAAAAGGTTCATTAATACACATCTCTTCTAGACACCTGTCTATGGCATAGTGCATTTTATCATTTACACGCCCTTTAATTAACTCCTTCATTTTGTCAATTTCCTGAATAACATATTCATTTTTAAAACATCCATTTTCCATAACAGGTTCTGTTATAATTTCCATTAAAAAGTCAAAGACTTTTTTAGTTAAATCAATATCTTCGCTAATATATTTATCTGAAATACATTCAATATAAAATTGAATTATCTGATTCTCTCCTTTTTTTGTCACACCACAGTCAAATGAAGTCCCATATAGTTCATCTAAATAAAGAGAAATATCTCGGATTGAAGGATGTTTAGAACATCCCCTTCTTAAAACTGCAGGAATCAATGCATTTTTTGATGCATTTTCATTTGTTAAATTGTCATGAAAAAAAATATTTATAGAATTAGTTTTAAACTTTTGTGTTTGTATCCAAAACAGGGTTATTCCATTGGCAGATGCTATTTTTTTTACCTGATTGTCTTTAAACATTAAATGAATTCCTCCCTTTTTGAGCTATGTATTTTCTAACATTTAAAATAAACTTCCTTATTAACTATTCTCTCAAAAATACTGTAATATAACAATGTTTTTTTTAGAAAAAAACATAAAACTTGTATTTTTAGTAGCTTTAAGAAATGTTGTTTTATAATTTTTTTATAATATTTATCATAAATAAAAAAGTTTTATATTGAAATAATAGTAGTAATGGAGGGATTTTATGAATGAAATAAGGTATTACAGAAAATATCCGCGGACACATGATAAACAAGATGCAACTGACAGTAATTATACATTTAACTTAAATATACCAAGTGCTTTAGGAGTTCTTGCTTTTACTTTAGTCCAAGGTATATTTTTAGGATACATGGCAAAAAAAGTTATGTCTCGCTAATTTTAGTTGGGGTAATCCCCAACTAAAATTTTATTATCGTTAATTAGATGCTTTAAAATTCATTATCCTTGGCATTATACCTAATTTATCTATCATTAAATTGTAGTCACTTTCTTTTAAATCAAGCCATTTCTTTTTAAGATTGCTTAATATTATTGCCTCTATTACATTGGTTCCAAAGGACCTTCCATCCCAATTTGGAGTGGTTGTAACAAGGGTGTCGACTCCTAAATTTCTAAGAAAATTAACATCATCAGCTGTCACTGTGTTTGTAATAATTATTTTTCCTTCTAAGGATTTTGGCATATATTTTTTTATATAGTGAAAATCCCCTGCTATAATATCTGCATTTTCATAAAACTTTTTAAACTTTTCATGATTATTCTCACTTTGTTTGTCCCCTGTTGGATACAGTACCTCAAAAGGCAATTTTGATATAATAGGCATAAAAATCTTAAGAAGTCTTTTTAAAACATTTATTCTTTTTATGGTTATAGGAATACCTAATGCAAAAATCAAATCTCCCATTAGAACTTGGCAATTATTTTCTATAAATGCTTCTGTCATCCTAAATCTGTCTGTAGCACATGTTACCAACACTTTTTTATCTTTAAGGGTTATTATATTATTATCGTTAAGGTAATTTATAACTCTGTATTCAAGTGTATTTTTAACTCCACTTCCATCACATATTGGTGTGATTTTTGCTGCATTAATTATTGGAATGGCCTCTTTTACTACATATTTTTTGTTTGCAACTCCAGTAAGATATAAATCTATTCCTCCTACGCCAATTGCATCAACTTTTCCATCCAATTCATTTATCATTGAAATTGCTTTTTTTATATCTCCATCTGTTCCAATTCTTTGTATTAGATACTTTTCCCCTAAAATATCTATTTCTACCAAGTGGTCACGCAGTGAAGAACCAATGCTTACACTTACAATTCTTTTCATGTACAATATTCACTCCCAAAATAATTCTTGGTCTTTAATAAATCTTTTTTCATTTCTGCAACAAGTTCTTCTACAGTGCTAAACTTCTTTTCATTTCTAATTTTTTTAATAAAAAAGACCTCTATTTCTTTTCCATAAATATCCTTGTCAAAATCCAATATAAAAGTTTCAATGCTTATATCATCATTATCCCCAAAAGTAGGGTTGTTTCCAATGTTGGTTAAACTAGAGTAAATACAGCCTTCAATTTTTACTTTAGTTATGTACACTCCTTTTTTAGGAAAAACTAAATAGCTTTTAGTACTAATATTTGCTGTTGGAAATCCTAAATCTCTTCCAATTCCTTTTCCTTTTTCCACCAATCCTTTTACAGAATAATGTCTTCCTAAAAGCAAAAATGCTTTATGCATATCCCCTCTTTTTATGTATTTTCTGACATTAGTACTGCTTACTATTTCATCTTCTAATTTGACAGGTGGTATAATAATAACTTTAAAACCAAGTTTTTTCCCTAGTTCTTTTAAAAGTTCTATATCCCCCTCACCCTTATAACCAAATCTATAGTCATAACCTGCCACCGCAAGCTTTATATTAAGCTTTTTTACAAGAATGTCTTTTACAAAATCCTCTGGTTTAATTCTTGAATATTTCTCGTCAAATTTTTCAAAATATATGTAATTAAGTCCCTTTTCATTTAAAAGCTCTATTTTTTTTTCTACTGTAGTTATTAAGGGTGTAAAAAGTTTTTTTCTTATTATATTTTCTGGATGCTTCATAAATGTATACACCACAGATTCTAATGAATTTAAAGCCGATTCATTTATCAAAGTATTTATTAATGCCATATGTCCTAAATGTAAGCCATCAAAATTTCCCAAACCTACCCCTGTTGGTTTTTTAAATTTGTAATCTGAATTTGAAGCATATATTGTTTTCATACTTTCATCCCTAACTTAAAATCATATAAACATCTTTCTTGATTTTAATATAATATCATCATTAACTTTAATCACTTGGCCTAACGCCAAAAACTTGCCATCCCATCCGTAAACTCTTAGATTTTTTTCTTTTTTAAATTCATCATCTATTTTTATTTTTACTCCATTTTTAAATTTCTTTGTATCTTTTGAGCTTAGCATTATTTTATTATAGTTTTTAAATATTTCATCTACTGAAATTATTTTTTCCTGCAATGTGCCACAAGCTGCAAATTCTTTTATTTCTTCTAATGTTAATGTGGTGGAAAGATCAAAAATCCCTGCTTTTTTTCGCAGTAAAAAAGACATATGCCCTCCACAACCTAACTTATTGCCTATATCATCACAAAGAGTTCTAATATAAGTTCCCTTTGAGCACTCTACATCAAAAATAACTATATTTTTTTTAATTTGCAAAATATCAATGGAATATATCTCCACTTCCCTTGGTTTCCTGTCTATAACCTTTCCTTCTCTTGCAATATCACATAATTTCTTTCCATTAACCTTCAAAGCAGAATACATAGGAGGCACCTGGCTGTATTTTCCAACAAAAGACTTTATAACCCACTCTATTTCATTCTCTAAAACATTAACAGGACTTTTTTTTATTATTTCACCTGCAGCATCCTGTGTATCAGTAGAAACACCTAAAGTTAACTGGGCTCTATAAGTTTTGTCTTTATCTATTAAAAATTCAACAGCCTTGGTTGCCCTGCCTAAACAAACTGGCAAAACCCCTGCTGCACATGGGTCCAATGTTCCAGTATGTCCTATTTTTTTTGTTTTAAGTGTTTTTCTTAAATAGGCAACCACATCAAAGGAAGTCATGCCCATTGGCTTTAGTACATTAATTATACCGTCCATTATAAAACTTCTCTTATCTCCTTTAAAAGCATTTGTTTTATATCTTCCATATTCCCTTCTATTGTACATCCAGCTGCATTTTTATGCCCACCACCACCAAGTTTATTGGCTATAATGGATACATCTACATACTTTTTTGACCTTAAATTTATTTTAAAACTTTCATTTCCATTCTCTTTCATAAGAACTGCAACTTCCACACCTTTTATATTTCTTCCTATATTGACAATACCATCACAATCTTCTTCTTTTGCATTTGTATCTTTAATCATGTTCTCGGTAACAGTTATAAATGCAGCTTTACCATCTTCCATTATTTCAAGGGTTTGTATTGCCATTCCCATAAGTTTTGTCTTAGATAAAGACATTGTTTCAAATAAAAGCTGTGATACTTTTGCCACATCAACACCATTATTTATTAAATCTGATACTATCTGATGTGTAATAGATGTGGTATTGCTATATCTAAATCCACCTGTATCTGTAGTTATAGCAACATAAATACAGGTAGATATTTCTTTTGTCAATGGAATACCCATCATTTTTATTAACTGGTATATTATTTCTCCTGTAGCTGATGAACTTGTTTTTATATAATTTAATTTGGCAAACTCAGTATTTGTCGTATGGTGATCTATATTAACTGTATCAGATGCAGCATTAAAAATTTCAACCCGTCTTCCAAGCCGCTCAATATCTCCTGTATCTAGCGCCAATACAAGTTCATAGCTCTCTGATTGTCCCTGATATACTTTCACAAATTCTGTACCAGGCAAAAACTCATAGTTTGATGGAATTTCTTCCTCAATGTAAATTACCGGTTCAACCCCCAGTGCCTTTACCGCATAAGCAAGGGCTATACTTGAACCAAGTGCATCTCCATCTATAGAGACATGTGGTAAAATGGCAAGGGTTTTCACTCCTTTTATTTTAGAAATAATGCTATTTTTAGTCATCATTACAACTCCCCAATCCTTTCAATTACTAATTAAAGTGCACCCTTTTGCCCCCAAAGCCTTGATGTCTTTACTAGTTTCTATATCTTTTTTAATTATTTCTCTTTCTCTTTTATATCCCTTATAATCTTGGAAATCTTGGCACCATATTCAATAGAATCATCAATTTCAAAAATAATTTCTGGTGAATAACGTATCTGAAGCCTGCTGCCTATTTCCCGCCTTATAAAGCCTGCTGCACTTTCTAAGCCTTTTAACACTTCTTTTTTTTCCTCATCATCTGCCATAATACTGACAAACACTTTAGCATAGCGCAAGTCCTTTGTTACATTTACATGTGTAACACTAATAAGCTTTGAGAGCCTTGGGTCTTTAAGTTCAGTGTGTATAATACCACTAATTTCTCTTTTTATCCCTTCTGAAATCCGCATAGTTCTGTCCATTAAAAACACTCCTAAAAATAGTTATAATGTTATTTTTTAACTTCTTCCATAATGTAAGCCTCAACGATGTCTCCTTCTTTAATATCATTGTATCTTTCCAGGGACAATCCACATTCATAACCTTGGACAACTTCTTTCACATCATCTTTAAATCTTTTTAAAGACGCAAGTTTTCCCTCATGAACTACAATTCCATCCCTTAACAATCTTATTCCACTATTTCTAATAACTTTTCCGTCAGTTACATATCCTCCGCCAATAGTACCAACACCGGAAGCCTTAAATATCTGTCTTATTTCAATATGACCTGTGATAACTTCTTTATAAGTTGGGTCAAGCAATCCTTTCATAGCTGCCTCAACATCTTCTATTGCATCGTAAATAACAGTATACAGCCTTATATCTACTCCTGTATCCTTTGCGACTCCTGAAACATTTCCTGCAGTTCCCACATTAAAACCAATTATAATTGCATTTGATACTTGAGCTAAAATTACATCTGATTCTGTAACAGCTCCTACTCCACCATGGATTATTTTAATTGCAACTTCCTCATTTGAAAGTTTTTCCAAAGATTGTTTAACAGCTTCAACAGAACCTTGAACATCTGCTTTTACAATTATATTCAGTTCTTTTACTTCACCAGCTTTAATTTGTTCAAATAAATCATCCAATGAAACTCTGGCAGTAGGATTTAAATACTCTTCTCTTTGCTTTTGTTTTCTCTTTTCAACAAGCTGTTTTGCAACTTTCTCATCAGTTATTGCATAAAATGTTTCTCCAGCTTCTGGTACTTCTGGAAGTCCAAGTATTTCAACAGGTGTTGATGGTCCGGCTTTTTTAATTCTTTGACCTTTATCATCTGTCATTGCTCTTACCC
Source organism: Clostridium sp. (assembly GCA_012517995.1). Taxonomy (GTDB): domain Bacteria; phylum Bacillota; class Clostridia; order Acetivibrionales; family Acetivibrionaceae; genus Herbivorax. Next base: position 20,711 of record JAAYTS010000003.1, on the reverse strand, counting down.
TACCAACCAATGTTCCTGTAACAATTGAATCACCGTGATTTAACGTTCCTCTTTGAACAAGAATGGTAGCTATAGGTCCTCTGTCTTTATCAAGTTTTGCCTCAATTACAGTTCCTTTTGCCTGCCTGTTTGGATTTGCTTTTAGTTCAAGCATATCTGCAACTAAAAGTACCATTTCAAGTAAATTATCTATATTCATTCTCTTTTTAGCTGAAACTTCTACGCAAATGGTGTCTCCACCCCATTCTTCAATAACCAGACCATGCTCAGTCAACTCCTGCTTAACCCTGTCAGGATTAGCTTCAGGTCTGTCTATCTTGTTGATTGCAACAATTATTGAAACATTTGCCGCCTTAGCATGGTTAATTGCTTCTATAGTCTGAGGCATAACACCATCATCAGCTGCAACTACAAGTATTGCCACGTCCGTTACCTGTGCACCTCTTGCCCGCATAGCTGTAAAAGCTTCATGCCCGGGTGTATCAAGAAATGTTATATTTCTATCATTCACATTAACTGTATATGCACCAATATGCTGAGTAATTCCACCTGCTTCTTTTTCAATAGTATTTGTTTCTTTTATAGCATCTAAAAGTGAAGTTTTACCATGGTCAACATGGCCCATCACAACAACAACAGGAGGTCTTGGTTCTAATTCATCCTCATTGTCATCCTCAGAATCATCAAAAAGAATATCTTCTTCAGTTATAACTACTTCTTTTTCAGCAGTAATTCCATATTCATCAGCTATTATTGCTGCAGTATCAAAATCTATTTCCTGATTTACTGTTACCATTACACCTAATTTCATCAAGCGTTTAATTACATCTGCAGATGTTTTCTTAATGGCTTCTGCAAACTCTTTAACCGTCATTGTCTCACTTAATTTTACAGAGGTAAGGACAGCTTTTGGTGGAATGTGCTTTTCTTTTTTGTTTTCTTTTTTATTTTCTTTCTTTGCTTTTCTTGGTTTCTTTATATTATCATCATATAATTCCTCTAAAATAGCATCATCAGATAAAACTTCTGCCACCTCTTTTTTGGCTACAAAAATATTTTTATTTGGTTTGTTCTTATTTTTACTAAAAGCTTTTTTAGGCTTAACAGTATCCTTTTTATCCTCTTTAAAATCACGTTTTTCTCCACGCTGCTGGATATCCATTTCTACTTTTTTAGCAGGTTTTAAATCAGTTTTTGGCACTTCCAAAATATTATTTTCTAAAGCCTTATTTGTCTCTTTGCCAGCATCTTTGCCTTTTCCACCATCATCTTTATTTTTGGTATCTTTTTCCTTTGTCACCTGCGAAACTAAAACATCATTTTTATCTGTACCCTTTATTTTAGGATCAGTCTTTTGTCTTTCACTTTGTTTACTGATTTTTTGTTCTCTGGTCTTTTCAGCCTTTTTGTCAGGTTTTTTACTTTTGTCAGCTTTTTTAGCTGCAGTTTCTTCTTTTTTATTTCCACTTTCCTTTGCTTTTTTATCTTTTTTTGTTTGCTTTTCTTCTTTGGAATTTTCAATAGATTTTACAACATTCAACTGTTTATCCCCATCCTGTTTCATTTGTTTTGAATCTTTATCAGAAACAGCTATTTCATTAGCTTCATTTTTTACTTTAATAGTTTCACTCTTCCTTTCATTTAGCATATTGTCCTTAATATTTTTATCAGTTTTGTTTTTTTCTGACAATGCTGCTTTTTCTTTTTCAGAAGTCTTACCTAAAGGTCTTTTTAACTCTGGCTTTGTTTCTCTGACAAAACCTGGTCTTAAACCTGAGGTAGATGTAGCCACTTTTACATATTGATTTTTCTTGTTATTGCCAGCTCTTCCATCTCTTTTTTTGCCCTTGTTGCCAGTTTTGCCAAAATCCTCTTCATCTTTTTCCGAATCCAGATTTATCTCTACCTTTCTAATTATTCTAGGTGCTTTTTTAGCTTCCTTTTTTAAATCTTCATTGACTAGAGGAATAGGTTTATTTTTATCACTAGAAACATCTTTTTCTTCATCATGTCTTATAACTCCGATATAATCATATAGGGAATCTATTTCATCACCTTCTAGAAGACTCATATGATTTTTGACAACTATGTTTATTTCAGACAGTTTTTCTATTAGCCTTTTACTAGTAGTATTAAGTTCTTTGGCAATTTCATAAACTCTTTTTCTTGTCAATATCTTCACCCCCGTAAGCATTATTTTCATTGTCTATCATTTTCATTAAATTATTGGAAAATCCTATGTCCAGTATAGCTACCACTGAACTTATTCTTTTGCCGATAAATTTTCCCAATAATTCTTTTGTTCCAAACATTCTTATTTCTACATTCCTGTGAAAACAAGCATTTTCATACTTCTTTTTTGTGTTTAATGAAGCATCTTTTGCCACAATAATCAATTTAACTTTGCCTTTTTTTAAAAGCCTTTCACATGTTTCATAGCCAAAAGCTAATTTATCAGCTTTTCTGGCCAGCCCCATAAAAGAATATATTTTATTTGTCATTTTCCGTCTCCAATTCTTTTTTTAATGCTTCATATATATCACTATCAATAGAAGTTTCAAATGCTCTTTCAAACCCGTTATTCCTCCTTGCTTTATCAAAACACTCAACTTCTTTGCAAATATAGGCACCTCTGCCAGGTTTCTTCCCAACAAAGTCAATTGATATTTCATTTTCTTTGTTTTTCACTACTCTTAATAATTCTTTTTTAGGCTTCATTTCCTGACATCCAATACACATTCTCATTGGAATCTTTTTTTTCTTCATAAATATCACTTCCCTAAACCAACATGTTCATTTTCATCAGTAAAAGGTCAGAAAATTCAAACCTTTTTTAAATATTCAAACGATATTTTCATCCATATTATCTTCTTCAAAGTTTTCTTCTGTATCTTTCTCAGAGTCTACATCTTCTTTTGATTCTACTTCGGAAATTTCTTCAAAGTTTTCTTCAAAGTTTTCTTCTTCATCATCCTCTTTAAAATCTTCATCATATACACTGTTGTTAATATTAAAAAACTTCTGTTCAATATCTGCCCTAAGTTGGGATTCGCTTTTTATATCAATTTTCCAACCAGTTAATTTAGCAGCAAGCCTTGCATTTTGACCTTCTTTTCCTATTGCTAAGGACAATTGAAAATCTGGCACTGTTACTTTTGCGCTTTTTTCCTCTTCATCCACATCCACCCTGATTACTTTTGCAGGACTTAAACTACTTGAAATATATTCTTTTGGGTCACTGCTCCAATTTATTATGTCTATTTTTTCTCCACGAAGTTCATCAACAATAGCCTGAACCCTCGTTCCCTTTTGTCCTACACAAGCTCCAACAGGGTCAACATTATCGTCCCTTGAATATACTGCAATCTTTGTTCTAGAACCTGGTTCTCTTGAAATACTTTTAAGTTCAACTATCCCTTCATATATTTCAGGTACTTCAAGTTCAAACAATCTTTTTATAAGCCCCGGATGTGTCCTAGATACCATAATTTGAGGACCTTTAGTAGTCTTTTTAACTTCTATTATATATGTCTTTATTCTGTCATTAAATTTATATTCCTCACCTGGCACCTGCTCTGACGGCGCTAATATTGCTTCAGCTTTTCCTAAGTCTATAATTACATTTTTCCTTTCAGTCCTTTGAACAATTCCAGTAACTATTTCACCTTCCTTGTTGGAGAATTCATCAAAAATAATTCCCCTTTCCGCCTCCCTTATTCGTTGTACAACAACTTGTTTAGCTGTTTGTGCTGCTATTCTTCCAAATTTTCTTGGAGTTACTTCTACCTCTACAACATCGTCCTCCTCTAAGTCAGCATTTACCTTTTTGGCTTCCTCAATTGATATATCAGAATGAATGTTCTTTGGAGTATCAGTTACTTTTTTTAATGCATATACTTTAAATTCCCCACTCTCCCGATCAATTGAAACCCTGACATTCTGAGATGAACCAAAATTTCTTTTATATGCTGATATAAGAGCCGCTTCTATAGCTTCAATTAGTATTTCTTTATCAATACCTTTCTCTTTTTCTAATTGTTCTAATGCATGAATTAAATCCGCACTCATTTTAGAACCTCCTCGTTTTATTTCATATAACAACTTAAAATATTATACTTCTTCTTACTAATGAAACTTTTTCTTTTTCAAACTCAATTGTTTCCCCGCTGTCTAGAGTTATAACTATTTTATTGTCTATTAAACCAATAAGTTCACCTATATATATTTTTTTGCCGTTAATTGCTTTAAACAGCCTTACTTCAACTAATTCTCCTTTAAATTTTTCAAAATCAGAGTCTTTTTTTAGTGGTCTTTCAAGTCCTGGGGATGAAACCTCCAAAAAATACCTTTGAGGAATAGGATCTTCCTTATCAAGTAAATCACTTACTTCTTCGCTAACAATTTTACAATCATCAATGGTTATTCCACCAGGCTTATCTATGTAAATTCTCAAGTACCAATTTGGTCCTTCTTTTACATATTCAACATCCACTAATTCAAATAAATGTTTTTTTACCACAGGCTCTGCCAATTTACTGGTAATTTCTTCTATTCTCCTTTTAGACATATCTACCTCCATACTAGGTTCATCTCTAAAACTTAAGGGTTTAGATAATACGAAAGAGTGGGCGCTTCCCCACTCTTTGCATTTACGCTACTACCTATTATGCTTTAGTCCAAGTGTATTATACCATTATTATTTGTATTTATCAACATTTTTATTATATTTATTTTTTGCTGCCCTTTTTTTAGGAAAATAAACTTATCTGATTGCTTTCAGGTAAGCCTTTTAAACACCCGTTATTTTGAAGTATTTCTATAACAGCTTTACTTATTTTAGCTCTTATCCTCAAATCATCAATAGAAATAAACTCCCCTTCATTTCTTGCCTCAACAATATTTTGGGCAGCTGCGTTGCCAAGACCCTGAAGAGAATTTAATGGTGGTCTTATCCCATCTGCAACTATCTGAAATTTTGTTGCATCAGATTGATATAAATCAATGGGTAAAAAATTAATACCTCTTGCATACATTTCATTAACAACTTCTAAAATTGTCAAAACATTTTTTTCTTTTTGAGTAAGGGTATTTCCCCTTTGTTCAAGCTCTTTTATTTTGTTTCGCACCTTATCCTGTCCATTACACATAAGCTCAGCATCAAAATCATCTGCCCTGACTGTAAAATAAGTTACATAAAACTCTTTAGGATAATTTACTTTAAACCATGCAATTCTAAAAGCCATCATTACATAAGCTGCTGCGTGAGCCTTAGGAAACATATACTTTATTTTTTTACAAGAATCTATATACCAGGCAGGTACATTTTTTTCCTTCATTTCTTTTTCATACTCTTCCTTTAATCCTTTTCCCTTCCTCACATCTTCCATTATTTTAAAAGCAGTTTTAGGTTCTAGTCCTGCCTGAATTAGATACAGCATTATATCATCCCTTGTACTTATAACATTAGGCAGTGTGGTAATATTATCTCTAATAAGGTCTTGAGCATTATTTAGCCACACATCAGTTCCATGGGATAAACCTGATATCCTAATAAGCTCTGCAAAAGTGGTTGGTTTAGTATCTACAAGCATTTGTCTTACAAATTTTGTCCCAAACTCAGGAATTGCAAAAGTCCCCACTTGGCTGTTTATATCTTCTGGTTTTATTCCTAATGGCTCTGTACTTCTAAAAATACCCATTGTGTTTTTTTCACCAATGGTTATGGTTGTAGCTTTTATTCCTGTTAAATCTTCCAGCATTTTTATAACTGTTGGGTCATCATGCCCTAATATATCAAGCTTTAAAAGACATCCACTTATTGAATGGTAATCAAAATGGGTTGTTATAATACTTGATGTAGTATCATCTGCTGGTCTTTGAATAGGACAAAAATCATATATATCTTTATCCTCTGGTACAATCATAACTCCCCCTGGATGCTGTCCTGTTGTTCTTTTAACTCCTGTACAGCCTTTTACAAGCCTGTTTATCTCTGCATTTGTAGTTACAATCTCTCTATCGTCAAGGTAATTTTTTACAAATCCAAAGGCTGTTTTTTCAGCAATGGTTCCAATTGTACCTGCTCTAAAAACGTGCCCTTCTCCAAAAAGCTCTTCTGTATATTTATGAGCTCTAGGCTGATATTCTCCTGAAAAGTTTAAGTCTATATCCGGCTCTTTATCCCCATCAAATCCTAAAAAGGTTTCAAAAGGAATGTCATACCCGTCTTTTTTCAAAGAGTTTCCACAATCTGGACAGTTTTTGTCTGGAAGGTCAAATCCACACCCATAACTCCCATCTTGAATAAACTCAGAATATTTGCATTTTTCACAAATATAATGAGGCGGCAGTGAATTAACTTCAGTAATTCCAGTTAAGTATGCAACAAAAGATGAACCTACTGACCCTCTTGAACCAACAAGATATCCATCTTCTAGTGACTTTGATACCAGCTTTTGAGAAATAATATACATCACCGAAAAACCATTTTTTATAATTGAATTTAATTCTTTTTCCATCCGCTTTTTTACTATCTCTGGAAGCTCTTCACCGTAAATCTCCCTTGCTTTAGCTTCAGAAAGAGTTTTTATCTCTTCTTCTGCCCCTTCAATTTTAGGTGGAAATGTTCCCTCTGGTATAGGAAGTATTTCTTCACACATATCAGCTATTTTATTGGTGTTGGTAACAACCACCTCATAGCTTTTTTCTTCTCCTAAGTAGCTAAATTCTTCAAGCATTTCATCTGTTGTCCTAAAGTATAAGGGAGCTTGGTTATCTGCATCAGCAAAACCCTGACCTGCCATAAGAATCCTTCTAAAAACTTCATCTTTTGGATCTAAAAAGTGAACATCACAAGTGGCAACCACAGGCTTTTTATACTTCTCTCCTAGTTCAACAATTTTTTTATTTATATTTTTAAGTTCTTCCTGGCTTTCTACACTGCCATTGTTTATAAGAAATTGGTTGTTCCCTAAAGGTTGAATTTCTAAATAATCATAAAACTTTACAATTTTTGAAATGTCCTTTTCGCTTTTTCCTTCTAAAATAGCTCTATAAAGTTCTCCTGCTTCACATGCACTTCCTAATATAAGCCCCTCCTTATATTCCATCAAAAGTTTTTTAGGCACCCTAGGTCTTTTATAAAAATATTCAAGATGGGACTTGGATACAATTTTGTATAAATTTTTAAGACCTATTTGATTTTTTGCAAGTATTATTGCATGGTATGTCTTTGATTTTTTATAATCCATACCATCCCCTAAAGCTTTTCCTATATCATTTATTTTTTCTATACCCTTTTCTTTTAATAATTCAATACATTTTATAAGAATACCGCCACAAGCTTTTGCATCATCTAAAGCTCTATGGTGATTTTCAAGGGATACTCCTAAATGCTTTGCAACATCATTTAGTCTATGTCTTTTTAATTGTGAAAACATTTGCCTTGACAGTTCTAATGTATCAATTACAGTAAAATCTGGTTTATAGCCAAGTACCCTGCAATTATGCCTTATAAAGCCTAAGTCAAAAGAAGCATTGTGTGCTACAACCACCGAATCTTTTACAAACTCTAAAAATTCAGGAAGTACCTTCTCAATATCAGGTGCATCCTTTACCATTTCATCTGTAATTCCAGTTAACTCAACAATCTTTTTGGGAATAGGTTTTCCTGGATTTACAAAAGAACTATACTCATCAATTACCTTTCCATTTCTTATTTTAACAGCTCCTATTTCTGTAATTTTTTCAGTATATGCATTAAGTCCTGTGGTCTCTATGTCAAAAACAACAAAATCCCCATCTAAAGACTGCCCTTTTACGTTGTAGGCAACAGGTACATTATCATCAAGCAAATACGCTTCCACACCATATAATATTTTTATATTGTTTTTCTTTCCAGCATAATATGCATCAGGATACGCCTGAACCACCCCATGGTCGGTAATAGCTATAGCCTTATGCCCCCACTTAGCTGCCCTTTGTATAATATCTTTTGCTGAAATCACTGCATCTAAAGCACTCATCTGGGTATGAAGATGCAGTTCAACTCTTTTTTCTTTTGCATTATCATACTTTTCTTCTTTAGTAATATTTATAATATCTGACGCTAGGACAGTAAGTTCTTTTGAAAATTTATCATACTGAGCCTCCCCACGTACCTTTAAACATGCTCCCTCTTTTATTGAGCTCTTTATATCTTCTAACTTGTCCTTCTGTAAGAAAATCTTCACAGTAATAGAGGATGTGTAGTCTGTTATATCAAATATGTAAAGAATCTTGCCACTTTTTAATTCCCTCTCTTCTGTTCTGAAAACCTCACCAGATATAACAACTCTTCCTGAATCCTGAGTTACCTCTGACATGGCAACAGAAATTTCATTAAATACTTTTCCAAATATTGCACCATCAGAAGTTCTGGCTGCATTTGCCCCTTTAGCTTTATAATTATTTTTATTATTTTCAATGGTTCTTTCAGAAACAGCAACACTTACAACCTTATTCTCTTCTTTTTCTTTGCGTTTCATATACTCTATTTTTTCTTCCTCGTCCATTTTAAAGTCTTCAAACTCCACCTTTACATCTACATTAAAACACTCTTTTATTATTTTTTCTAAAATTTTATCGCAATTTCTATGTTTAAGTATTTTTGTTCCCTTTGTTTTAAGCTTAATTGTTAAAACCTTCCCATCTAGCTTCCACTCACAGTCTTTTAGCATTCCTTTGCACATGGCTACATATTTATTTAAAAAATATAAAATATCATCCCAATAGGAAGTTAGAATTTCTTCTAAAGTTAAATTTAAATTAAACACAGGCTTAACCCAAATCTCCTCAAGGGAAAAACAGGTTTTTAAGCTTTGTTCTAATTTATCAATATCAAAAGCAGAAATATATTTATCTGAAATAATAAAAATTTCTAATTTTCTGGATTTTTTATATGCATTTATTTTTTCTATTTTAACATCTTTAAAAGAAATATCTATTTCCTCATCATTAAAGACCTCAGGAAACAGTGTTTTAAGTTTTTGCATCCATTCTCTACCCCTCTTTTAAAATTAAGCAGCAAAATATAAGCTAAAATCATTCTAGCATAAATACATAAAACATAAAAGAAATATACTTACAATAATTTAAGCTAACTTTCGTATTTTCATCACCATAACTAAAATAACTGGCAAAACCAAACCGTGAGTTATAATATAAGGAATCCAGACCACAGACGCCCAAAAACCTTGATATATTACATTAGGGAAAATTACTTCTGTCATAATAAATATAATAAAAGCAAAGGGTATTGCTATTTTTTTATGATCCTTGATACCAATAAGCTGGGAAAAGCCAATTAAAGCAGAATAATAATAAAGAATGGTAACTACAAATTGGGTTGCAAACCATATAACTGCAACAATAAATTCAAGTCTGGTTAATATGGTACCAATATTTATTTCCTTTCCTAAAAGATATGTAGGATATTGTGTGGAAGCTGTTATAGCATAACCTAACACTAGTATTGTCATAAACAATGTAATAAATATAATAAAGGCTGACAATAAATAACCTTTTATAATGGCTTTTTTGCCTGTCTTTATATCATATACATTTTTAGGATATATCATTAAAATGTTAACAAGAGGCAAAGTAATAAAACTAGACAAAAATATAGAGCCTTCAAATACAGGTACAATACCATATTCTAATACAGGCTGTATATTTTCTATTTTTACATTAGGCAGCAGAAGTAAAACAACAATAATAATGAATCCACTTACAAAATACAATATTAATTCTGAAACACGTCCGATGGTTTCAATACCATATAAAACAGCTATTACAACTGCAATAATTAAAAGGGCATTTATGGCATAGGAGGGTACCTCAGTCATTGCATGAGTGGTAAGAAAATTACTAACATACCAAGGTATGTTGATAGATAGCACAAAAGATAAAAACACCAAACTTCCTGCTACAATACTTCCAATCCACTTTCCAAACACTTTTTTTATCATATCAATAATTGTCATGTTTGGGAATTTAGACCCTATATAACAATATAGTGATACTACAAGTACACCCCATAAAGGTGTCATCAATCCAACAAGCCAAGCATCTTGTTTTGCTACAATTGATAAAACCGAACTTACAACAAGTATTGAACCTCCTATTGATGATAGTGTTGTAAAAGAAAGCAGTTGATTATTTGTTATTTTTATTTCCATAACTTTTCCCTCATTTCAACATAGATTTAAAAACATCTGCAACAGGAGAATAAACCCAAGCTATCCAATCAGACGGATTTGGTATGTTAGCATCAATACTTTTTAGTATTGCAAGCAGTGTCCCTAAAAACACCAAAACACAAAAGACACATAACTCTTTAAAAAGTTTTTCTTGAATCATTTTAGGAATTTCAATAATACACAATATAATGTTAAATAACAAAGCTAATGTAATGTATAGTACTCGCATCTCAATTTCCCTTCATAAATACAGGTTTTGTAATTTGTCCTAACTGATTTATCTTAACATTAACATCTACATAAACATCTAAATCAGAAAATTTTGAGTCCCAGTCATCTTTTAATTCTTTCCAAAGCTTTGGATATTTTCTGTATATAACCTCTCCAAAACCAAAAATATCTGTTTTAAATTCATTTTGAACTTTATTAAGTGTGTCTTCACAAATATTTTTTATTCTTTTTTCCGCCTCTTCCACTAATACTTTTATGTTTTTTACATCTGTTACGTCTAATTCACCAAATATGTTTCTAATATTAGCTAAAACATTAAGTTTTACATTTATTACAGGTTTACCATCAATTAAATCAGCTGTTATTTTTGAATCTAGCTTTATAATTTGGTAAGCAATTCTAGAACCACCTTCACAGTGTGAATGAATTACTGCTCTGTATACATTTCCAGTAATATAATTAAATCCTTTTGATTCTTCTTCATTAAGCCATCCAATAAGCTTGTCTTCTTTTAAAACTCCTATACCATAATGTGCTAATTTTTTTATATTGCTGCTTTTTTGCAATTCTTCTATAGAATCAGGTATAATTTCTTCTTCTTCATCTATTTTAATTCCTGTTAAAGTGGGGTTTTTTCCCTCTGAAATTATTGCATTTGCCAATTCAATAATTTTTACCGGCTTTGTTGTGGCCTCTCTTTCACCTGACAATTCAAGGGATTCATACATATAAATAGCGGGTATTAGCTCTGTTGGAGATAATACTTTTAAAATGTCTCTAGCAGTAGCATCTTTAGCTATAACTATATAAAAATCCGTGCGATATTCATTATTTCTAAAAAAGTACTCTATTATGTTTTTGATACCATGTTTTGCCGCTTCTTCACTTATTACAAGCATTCTTAGGTGCAAATTAAACAACTTTCTAGAAGATTTTGATGTCATTTTTAGTATTGCCTCATCAAGATCTGTTCCTTCTTTTTCAAATATAATAACAGGAGATTCGTTAGCATTTTCACCAACAGCTATAACACGAGGATTTATAATTTGGCTAGTTATTTTGCATTTATCTCCATCTTTGTCTATACCTATAGCTACATTAATAGCTAAAGTATCTATTTCATTACTACCCCAACATCCTGTAAGAAATAAAGAAAATGTGATAACCACTATAAAAAGCAATCTCATATTACATCACTCCAACTCTCTCTTTCCTAAATCTATCTTTTTTTCATTGATTTTGGTTTTCCAATTCCAACTGACTTGTTTTTTATTTTCCACAAAGGAAATCTTATAAATCCATCTCTATTTTCTTGGGGTATCAATGGAGTTAATGGTGTCACATAGGGCACTGTAACAGATTTAATTTTACAAAGATGGAGCCACAAAATAATTATCCCCATAAATAGGCCATATAGACCTAATGCCCCTGCTAAAATCAAAAAAGCAAATCTTACTGCCCTTAAAGAACTTGACATTTCATAATTGGGTATAGAAAAGCTTGATATTGCAGTAAATGAAACAACTATAACAACAGCTGCAGACATTATGCCTGCTTCCACAGCAACTTGTCCTATTACCACTCCACCCACTACTGAAATTGCAGGTCCAATAGCCCTTGGTATTCTTATACCTGCCTCACGCAATATTTCAAATGTAAACTCCATTAAAAATGTTTCAAATAATACTGGAAACGGAACATCTTCCCGCTGTGCCGCAATGTTTATAAGCAATGCAGTAGGAAGTATTTCCTGATGATATGTGGTTATCGCCACATATGTAGATGGTACTAAAAGAACAAAATAAAAAGTTATAAACCTGATTAGGCGCATCATAGAAGCAACTATATAGTGATGATAATAATCTTCACTACTTTGCAAAAAATCAAAAAAAACTGCAGGAACAGTTAATACAAAAGGAGTCCCGTCTACTAATATTGCTAACTTTCCTTGTAATAATGCAGATGAAACTGAATCAGATTTTTCCAAACTTAAAAAAGTTGGAAACACTGAATAGGGGTCATCTTTAGTTAACTCTTCTATATAGCTGCTGTCATGTATTGCATCAACTTTAATTTTTGCAATTCTCTTTTTTACTTCATTAACAATATCATTTTTTGCAATTCCATCAATATACATTATAGCAACTTTTGTTTTGTATACTTTTCCCACCTTTAAACTTATCATTCTTAGTGAATTATTGTTAATTCTTTTTTTGATAAGTAAAATGTTCTTTCCTATATCCTCAGAAAAACCTTCCCTTGGACCTCTTACAACAGTTTGAGTAGCAGGTTCTTCAATACTTCTTCTTTCTATACGGCTTGTATAAATGGAATAAAACTTATTATCCCCTTCAGCTAAAAAGACACAATTTCCCAATAACAACTCTGAATATAAGTCATCAAAGCTGTTTCCTTCTTTTCTCCAACTAAAACCCACAATAAATTCTTTAATTGTCTCACCCTTTACTTTAACTTTATTTTTAGAAATTTCATTTTTTGCATTGGTAATTTTTAAAGATATATTATTGATAGCTTTTTTGTCTACTAAATCTTTAAAATATATACTAACACAGGGAAGCTCATTTTCTCCCCTTATTGTAAAGTATGTTATTTCTATATCTTCCTCACAACCATAATATTTCTTTATAATATCTACGTTTTTTTTTATAGATTCACATATCCCTTTGTCAACTTTCATTTTGTCCTTCTCCATTTACATATGTAGTAATATTTTCATTTAATATTGTTGCCACAAAATCACAAAAAAATACCGGGTTAAACTTATATAACTTAATTATTATATAAGCCTAACCCGGTGCTAAAACTAATATTTTATCTTAAATGTCTAATTTTCCTCCAATCAAATCCTAAAAGTTCAGATGCCTTTCTATCCACTTCTTTAGCATCAAACCCAGCTATTATTTTATTTACCGGGGGATTGCACCTAGCACCCCCTAAATGAAACTCTGCCATTCCTACAGTTGCATCTAAAACAGTAAGATGGGGACTTACATATTCATTTAAATCAACAATTGACTCATGAATTTTATTGTGAAAAATGGATTTATTCCAAATACCATATTTACCTTTGTAATGTTTAGGTGGAAGCAGTCCCATCATATTTTTCATAGACCCTGTTATTTCGGCCAAAGAATGTGCTTTTAAAACAGGTACTGAAATGATAAAATGGGTTTCTATTAGTTGAGGCAAATACATTTCTTTGTGAACCATGCAATTGGGATTGGTGTATTTTTTTAAAGGTACATTGTTTAAATCCACCAGCTTAGCATCATATTTATCTGAAATTTCTTTATATCCTAAGTGATTAAAGGCATCTAATGTAGTATAGTCCGGCTCCCCACACCCATCACCAATCATTATAGAGGCACTGCTGTGCTTTTTTATATATTTAATAATTTCACCACATATTTTAGGGGAAGTTGTTATTGGAAAGGGTGACATGTTTACAATATTAGGTTTTATAAGAATGTTTTTTTGTTTTTTTAAAACTTCATATGCCTTTATATTGTCTAAAATTTCAGGAATTGTTTTTTCATAAGATACAAATTCTAATACAGTCATAAAAAGCCTCCCTGTCTAAATAAATTAAATACCCCTTCATGAACTTATATTAAACATTCGCCACGAAGGGGTTATTTTTTATTTATTAACCCTTTATAAAGTTTTTAAACCTATTTTTATCATTGTGCTTTTAAAATATTGTCTAATACAGTGAATGACTCTGCTCTAGTTACATTTCTCTTAGGCTTAAATGTATTGTCTAAATAGCCTGAAACAATATTTAACTTAACAGATTTAGCTACAAAATTTAATGCCCATGAGCCTATTTCATCCACATCTGTAAATGTTGGTGGCGTTAAATCTTCTTCAATTTCAATACCAAATGCTTTAATAATTAACACAACCATTTCTTCTCTGGTTAAATTTTTAGAGGGTTTAAATGTATTATCTTCATAGCCTGTTATTATTCCGCTATCCACAGCTGTTTGAATATATCCAGCAGCCCAGTTAGGAATTTCATCCTTATCTTTAAAGTCTAAATTTATTTCCTTAGCTGGCTCTAGAGAAACAGCTTTTACAACAATTACCGCCATTTCTGCTCTTGTTATATTGTCATTTGGCTTTATGCTGCCATCTGTATAACCGCTTACAATACCTAGTTTTGCTAGCTCCATTACGTGTTCTTTTGCCCAGTGACCTTCAATATCGGTAAATGTAACGGTACCTGGCAATGTATCTTCTGACTCCTCCACATCTTCAGGCTTTGGTGTGGAAATTGGTGATTTATCATCACCTTTATCATTACCTTCTCCATCATCCTTTTCATCCTCCCCATTGCCTTCAGAAGGATCTTTTGAAGGTGATGGGTCTACCGGATCATCCCCTGAATCAGTATTAGGAACTGGCAAATTACCACTATATACATTTTTATATTCATCATTTAAAAATTTCTTAAAGTTGTAAATCTCAGCTTCATCATGTTTATTTATAAGTTCTTCTATTTCCAAAAGCAAATCATCAAGAGTATCTATATCTTTTCCCATTATAGCAGTTGTCTTAAGCTCTCTGTCTATGGCATTTCTCATACTTGTAGGTATTTCCATGCTAAGTTTTACATTGTAAACATTTCCATCTTTGTCATGTACTACAGATGTTACACCAACACTTGAAAAGTATTCAAGCATACTTAAAAGTATCTTTGTACCAAGATTATCATATTCACAATTCATTACCATTTTATTAATATCTCGTTCAATGGATTGAAATCCAGTTATTTCAACATCAGAATATTCCTGATTTAAAATCATTATAATGCTAGAAACCCCTTCTTTTTGGGACTCTTCAAGATTAGAATACTCTAAAAAAGCATCTTTTATTTCATCTTCACTCATACCTAGAAAAATACCCTTTACTTTTTCAACATATTCTAAATATGTATCTTCATTTACTTTTATAAGATCATTTACAACAAACCTTATAACATCTTTACTTTTTTCATTAACGGATGTTAGGAAGATAGCTTCTTTTACAAATTTTTCAAGATTGCTTTTTACTCTGTTTTCTAATTTATAAATAATATCTCCTATAATTAACTGTTTTCCTTCATCTGCAAGCAATATATTTCTCATAACAACATCAAAATCATCATTTCTATTTAACTTCCCTAAAAGTGAGTTTTTTTGACCTTTAGTTAAATTCTTCACTTCATTTCTTAGTGCATCTAATTCACTTTGTTTTAGACTATATACAAATTCATTTCTTTGGGCTAAAGAAAAATTTTGTGCCTCATTTACAAGACTTTCAATTCCATCCCCTATAGATAAAGAACTGCTGCCAAACACTCCAGTTGTTAAAATCGTTGTAAAAATGGTGAATACAATTGCTAGTGAAAGGATACTTTTAAATGATTGATTAAAATTATTCTTCATTGTTATCCTCCTGTTTTTAAAATAAAATAGTGGAACTTTTTAAGGGCTTTTTTTTAAAAAAACTCTTAATAAAATAGTATCATAATTGGCATTATGTTGCAATAGGACCGCATCAAACTTGAATATTTTACATATTCAAATCTATTAGATTTCTATCTTTGTTTTACATATTTCGTATAATAAAACTCAACATCATCATAAGTATGTAAATCACTTTTATATACCAACTCCCAGCTTTCACTTTCATCTAAGTTTATAAAATGCCTGTCCGCAGTATATGTATTTTGTATTTTTGTTATATAAGCTTCAGTACAATAGGGAAGAAGCTGGCTGTACACTGATTCTCCCCCTATTACAAATACATCATCAGTATTATACTTTAAAAGCTCATTAAATAATTGGTTAAGGCAGCTGCAGACAACAACTCTTTCATCACTAATTAACCCACTTTTACTAAGTACAATATTTACTCTGTCTTTTAAAGGCTGTTTTTTAGGTAATGATTCAAATGTTTCTCGCCCCATAACCACCACTTTATTTATTGTAAGCTCTTTAAAACGCTTTAAATCAGGAGGAATAGACTTTAAAAGATTCCCCTTATAACCAATCCCCCAATTTAAATCAACAGCAACTATTGCCTTCATATCTAACCTCCATTATACTGAGCCTGCTATATTGCCACAGGAATATTTTTAATTTGAGGTCCTGCTAAATACCCTTCTAAAACAAAGTCCTCAACTTTAAAATGATAAAAATCTTTTACATCAGGTTTAATTATTAGTTTTGGTGCATCATAAGGAGTCCTTCTGATTAACTCCTCAACTAATGGAATGTGTCTGTCATATATGTGGGCATCGGCAATAACATGGACAAGTTCCCCGACTTTTAAGCCACTTACCTGTGCAAACATGTGCACTAAAATAGCATATTGGGATACATTCCAGTTATTGGCAACTAGAATATCTTGAGACCTCTGATTTAAAATAGCATTGAGTTTATTTCCTGTAACATTAAAAGTTACACTATATGCACATGGGTATAAATTCATTTCATTTAAATCCGCATGATTGTACATATTAACTATAATTCTTCTACTATATGGATTGTTTTTTAAATCATAAATCACTCTGTCAACTTGATCAAACTCACCTTCAGAATATTTATGCTTTATCCCTAGCTGATAACCATAGGCCTTCCCTATAGAACCACTTTCATCCGCCCAACTATCCCATATCTTACTGTTTAAGTCTTTTATATTGTTGGACTTTTTTTGCCATATCCACAAAAGTTCATCAATAGCTGCTTTTAAATTGGTGGGTCTTAGTGTTAAAATAGGAAATTCACTGGCCAAGTCATATCTATTAACAACCCCAAATTTTTTAATTGTGTGGGCTGGCGTACCATCAGCCCACTTAGCTCTAACTTTTTCACCTTCGGAAGAAATTCCATTTTGAAGAATATCTTTGCACATAGAAATAAAAATTTCGTCAGCCCTACTCACATTAATCCCTCGACTTCCTTTAATATTTTATCAATAAATTCAGACACCAGGATAGCTCCAATATCTCCATCCTTTCTAGACCTTACTGCTACAGCGTTATTTTCAAGCTCTTTATCACCTATTATAAGCATATAAGGCACTTTTTCAAGACGGGCTTCTCTTATCTTATACCCTATTTTTTCGTTCCTTGCATCAACTTCAACTCTTATTCCCTTATCTTCAAGTTCTTTTTGAACTTTTAAAGCATATTCAACATGTTTGTCAATTAAAGGAAGTATTTTCACTTGAACAGGAGACAACCAAGTAGGAAAAGCTCCTGCATAATGCTCTGTTAAAATAGCAATAAATCTTTCAATACTTCCAAAAACAACTCTGTGTATCATAACAGGCCTGTGTCTTTCTCCATCCGGTCCCACATAAGTTAAATCAAATCTTTCTGGCATTTGAAAATCAAGCTGTATTGTCCCGCACTGCCATGTACGTCCAATAGAATCTTCTAGATGAAAATCTATCTTAGGACCATAAAAAGCCCCATCACCTTCATTTACTTTATACTCCATTCCTTTTGTATCTAATGCGTCCTTTAATGAATTTATAGCCAAATCCCATTGTTCATCTGAACCCATTGAATCTTCAGGTCTTGTTGAAAGTTCCACATGATATTTAAAACCAAAAACTTTATAAAAACTATCTATCATGTTTATTACACCTAAAACCTCATCTTTTACCTGGTCAGGAGTCATAAAAATATGTGCATCATCCTGGGTAAAGCATCTTACACGCATTAATCCATGCAGTGCTCCTGATAATTCGTGCCTGTGAACCAAACCAAGTTCTGCAATTCTTTGAGGTAAATCTCTGTATGAATGAAGCTTTCTCTTGTAAGCAAGCATTCCCCCCGGACAATTCATAGGCTTTATTGCAAAATCACCTTCATCAATCTTTGTAAAATACATATTTTCTTTATAGTGATCCCAGTGTCCTGAACGGTGCCATAAATCTTCATTTAAAATAATAGGGGTTTTTATTTCCTGATAATTATTTTTCTTATGTTCTTTTCTCCAATAGTCCTCAAGTATGTTTCTTAATACCATTCCCTTTGGCAGGAAAAATGGAAATCCTGGACCTTCTTCGTATATGTCAAATAAATCCAGCTCCCTTCCAAGTTTTCTATGGTCCCTCTTCTTTGCTTCTTCTAACCTATGAAGATATTCATCCAATTCGCTCTTTTTTGCAAAGGAAGTTCCATAAATTCTTTGAAGCATTTTATTTTTTTCGCTTCCTCTCCAATAAGCCCCTGCAACAGACAATAATTTATAAGCCTTAACTTTTCCAGTTGACTCAACATGAGGTCCTGCACAAAGGTCAACAAAGTCCCCTTGCTTATAAAAAGAAATTGTCGCACCTTCAGGCAAATCATTAATTAATTCTACTTTATAAGATTCTCCTTTTTCCTCCATAAACTTTATTGCCTCATCCCTAGAAAGTGTAAATCTTTCAAGCTTTAAATCATCTTTAATTATCTTTTTCATTTCACTTTCTATTTTTTCTAAGTCTTCAACTGTAAATGGCTTATCCACATCAAAATCATAATAAAATCCATTATCTATTGCCGGACCTATTGCAAGTTTTGCATCAGGATAAAGTCTTTTTACAGCTTGGGCTAGAATGTGGGAAGATGTATGCCTGTATGCCTCTTTTCCTCCTTCACTATCAAATGTAAGAATGTTTAGATTAGTGTCTTCATTTATCTCATAGCTTAAATCTTTTACCTCCCCATTAATTTCAGCTGCAAGAGCAACTCTTGCAAGCCCGGGACTTATGCTCTCAGCTACTTCCTTTACTGTAATTCCTTTATTATATTCTTTAACGCTGCCGTCTTTAAGTGTAACTTTAATCATAAACTATACCTCCTACAATAATAATAGATATTTTAGACATTTAATTTTTCTTATTTTTTATAACAATTACAGATAGAAAAATAAAAAGCCACATCCCAAAGCAAGGGACGAGACTTTACCCGTGGTTCCACCCTAATTGTTACTCATTGTGATTATAACGTAATCAACGCTTTAGCTCAGAGGTGGTCTTCAATTGCATTTCTTAAAAAGCACTTTCAGCCTAAGGTGCTTTCTCTCTTTGTAAGAATCCCTGCAATCTACTCTTCTCATCATTGCCGAATAAAATATATATTAAAATTATATATCTATACACAACCCATGTCAACTCTAAGAGGATGTCTTATTCTTTTTAATTTAACATGGTTATTGATAAATACTTGAAAATACCGTAAAATGGACCATAGAAGATAATTTTGCTCCAAAAAAGGAAATTCAGTTATAAAAATAATATTGCAAATACTATAATTTCGCCTGAGCTATAAATTCTTTAATACTTTTCTTTTTTAAAACTACATTTTTAAAAAGCAAAACAACCAAAGGACCTGCTATCAAGCCCAAATATCCAAATACCAAAAAACCAATATACAAAGACATTAAAGCAACCAATGGATGTAAGCCTATTTCCTTTGAAAGAACTTTAGGCTCCATTACCTGCCTGACAGTTGATACTATACCATATAACACCAGAACTATTACAGATCTTTTTAAATTCCCAACAAAAAATTCATATATTGCCCAGGGAATCATCACACTGCCAGGTCCTAAAATCGGCAGTACGTCCAACAATGACAGAATTGAAGCTAATAAAACTGAGTGTTTTATTCCCATTATCAAAAACCCGGCTAAAAGCTGTAAAAAAGTTATTATCATCAATATTATCTGGGCTCTTACATACCCCCACAATGTCATAAATATATCTTTTTTAATTTTTAATAAAATATCCATACAACCTTTTGGCAGGTTTCTTCTGACAAAGTTATATATTTGTGTTCTGTCACTTGAGAAAAAATATGTGGATAAAATTGTGGCAGATAAAAATATAATAGCCTGGGGCAGCATAACAGCAACACCTAAAATACCCTTAACTATAGAATTTAAAAAAAATGTGAAAGTTTCTACAAAATTTTTGAACATGTTTTTTGCAGATATGGCTATTTCTTCTGGAAGGACGGTATAAAAAATTAAAAACTTTTCAATAAATTTATTTATATTGCCATACAAAATATTTGCATACTCCGGCAGTATTTGTGACAAGCTTACAGCTTCTTTATATAGTCTTATTATCAATAAAATCAAAATCACCGCTACAACTGTAATAACGGAAAACACCGTTATAATTGCAGACATTTTTCTGGATGCTTTGGTTTTTTTCATTAAAATTCTTATTATT
>JAAYTS010000190.1 GCA_012517995.1 Clostridium sp. | reverse complement strand
TCAACACAAACATATTTAAGTCTTCTTAAATATTACCTTGAAGTTAGAGTGTAAACTATGAAACCGCCGTATACGAGAACCGTACGTACGGTGGTGTGGGAGGTCGGTAAATAAAATAATTATTTACCTCCTACCCGATTAGCTGGCAAGGGGGCAAACTGTGTGAAAAAAGCTGTTATAATTATTATAGTTATTTTACTTGTTTCTGCATTAGCATATGGATTTTTTAAAATAAACCATTCTAATGAAAATTTAATTGCTGCTTTTGAAGAGGGAGCACTTAATCTTATAATTGAAGACCAGTATATAACGTCACCTCACAGTTTAAAAATTGTAGATGGTGAGATACTACTGAATTTTGATACTGTAAAAAAATATTTTGATCCATCTATTAAGTGGGATAAAAATTCAGAAAAAGTTATAGTTTCAACAAAGGACAGAATAATAAAAATGAAAACCAAAAGCCTTACTTCATTTGTTAATGATAAGCCTTTGAGTTTAAATATTCCCATCATACAAGAAAAAGATGTTGTTTATATACCTATAGAGTTTTTAAGTGATTTTTATGGTATTATAGTTACACATATAGAAGATAATAATGTGGTTTTGATAGATTATAAAACAGATTTTGTTCAAGTAGCTAATGTTATAGAATCTGGTGCTGTATTAAGAAATGGTAGAGATTCTAAACATCCCATATTGCGAAAATTTGATGATGTGGAAGAAAATAATAAAAATCAAATGAGAATTTTTGAAGAATATGATAAATGGTATAAAGTCAGGACATGGGATGGAGTTGTAGGGTTTATAGAAAAACAGTATGTAGTTGCAAAAATAGTGACAGGAACCATCCTGGGGGAAAAAGACAAAGAAGAGTCAGGTGAAGAATTAGATACAGAGTCTTTTTCTGAAGTTGAAAATGGTAAAATTAATTTGGTATGGGATATGGTATATACCAGAAGAAGCGATCCTTCATCTGTGCCTGATATGAAAGGCTTAGATGTTATATCCCCAACATGGTTTCAGATTCAAAACTCTAAAGGAGATTTAATGAACAGAGCATACTCTAACTATGAAAAATGGGCTCATGAAAAGGGATACAAAGTATGGGCACTTTTGAGCAATGATTTTCAAGATGCAGAAATGACAAGTAAATTTTTAAAAGATGATAAAGCCATAGAAAACTTTACAAAACAAATTTTAGCATATGCTTCCCTCTACAATTTAGACGGCATAAATATTGATTTTGAAAACTTTTATCAAAGGGACAGGGATTTATTTACCCGTTTTATAGAAATTATAACTCCAAAACTAAAAGAGCAGGGGCTTGTGGTTTCTGTTGATGTAAATGATATCCCCTGTTATGATAAAAAGGCTTTAAGCCAGATTGTAGACTATGTTATGTATATGTCATACGACCAGCATTGGAGGACTAGTCCGGTGGCTGGCTCTGTGGCACAGGTTTCCTGGCAGGAGAGAATTTTAAAAAAGGTTCTTGAGGAGGAAGGGGTTCCAAAAGAAAAGCTTCTTTTAGGTCTGCCTTACTACACAAGGCTTTGGGAGGAAAAAACAGAAGGTGGAGCTATGAGCCTTTCTAGTGTGGCTTTAACAATGGAAGAGGCTAAAAAGACAATTATAGAAAATGATGCAGAGATTGTATGGGATGAAGAAAGTGGACAATTTTATGCAGAATACCAAAAAGAAAATTCCCGGTTTAGAATATGGCTGGAAGATGAAAACTCATTAAACCTTAAATCTTCCCTGGTTCATAAGTACAATCTTGCAGGTGTATGTGCCTGGAGTAGAAATTTTGTATCTGAAAATATATGGGATGTGCTTTACCGCAATTTAAAAGAAATAAAAGAATATCAGGAGTGGCTTGGATTAAATGAAAATAATGAATATATATTTGTTTATTGATTTTCCTTGACGCTGATTATGTTCTCTAGTATAATTATTCTAACTATTTCTGAAGATACTTCTTAAAGAGTATTTTAGACACTTTTAAGCTAATATGTCATTTGTTTTTTAAATATAGGACTTTTTAAAACCGCTCTTAAAAAAGAACATAAATAATTTAAAAAAACATAAATAATTAAAGATATATGGGATATTATATTTTTCTAAAATAGGGAGGGACCGACGTGGAAGATAGATTTTCTAAAGTAGGATTAACATTTGATGATGTGTTGTTAGTACCACAAAAGTCAGAGATTTTGCCAAGGGATATTGAAGTGTCTACCAATTTAACAAAAGAAATAAAACTCAATATTCCCCTTATGAGTGCTGCCATGGATACCGTTACTGACTCAAGGCTTGCCATTGCCATAGCAAGAGAAGGTGGGATAGGCATAATACACAAGAATATGTCTATTAAAGACCAGGCACTAGAAGTGGACAAAGTTAAAAGATCAGAACATGGTGTAATTGTAGACCCATTTTTCCTTTCACCGGAACATCATGTGTATGAAGCTATGGAGTTAATGTCCAAATATAAGATTTCCGGTGTTCCCATAACAGAAGGCAGTAAATTGGTAGGAATAATAACCAATAGGGATTTAAGATTTGAAACAAACTACCAAAAGAAAATTAAAGAGGCAATGACAAAGGAAAACTTGGTAACAGCTCCAGAGGGAACAACTCTTGATGAAGCTCAGGAGATATTGAGAAGGCATAAAATAGAAAAGCTTCCTATTGTAGACTCAGAAGGCAATTTAAAGGGTCTTATAACCATAAAGGATATCGAAAAAGCTATTCAATTTCCTCATTCAGCAAAGGATTCTAAAGGAAGACTTTTAGCAGGAGCTGCTGTAGGTGTTACTTCTGATATGATGGAAAGGGTAAAAGCCCTTATAGATGTTAAGGTTGATATTATAACCTTAGATTCTGCACATGGACATTCCAAAAATATCATTGAAGGAGTAAAAAGAATTAAAGATGCATATCCTGATATTCAGATAATTGCAGGTAATGTGGCAACAGCAGAGGCTACAAGAGATTTGATAGAGGCTGGGGCAGATGCTGTTAAAGTGGGAATTGGACCTGGCTCAATATGTACCACCAGGGTAATTGCAGGTATTGGTGTTCCCCAAATTACTGCTATATATGACTGTGCTGAAGCTGCAAAGGAATATGGAATTAAGATAATAGCAGACGGGGGAATTAAGTATTCAGGAGATGTAGTAAAGGCAATTGCAGCAGGAGCTGATGTTGTAATGATTGGTAATCTTTTTGCAGGTACAGAAGAGAGCCCGGGAGAATCAGAAATTTATCAAGGCAGAAGATTTAAAGTATATAGAGGAATGGGCTCATTAGCTGCTATGCAAAAAGGAAGTAAGGACAGGTACTTCCAGGAAGATGCAAATAAACTTGTGCCTGAAGGGGTTGAAGGAAGAGTTCCATATAAAGGACCTTTATCAGATATTGTATTCCAACTTGTTGAAGGTTTAAAACATGGAATGGGCTATTGTGGTGCTAAAAATATTGAAGACCTTAAAACCAAGTCAAAGTTTATAAAAATAACAAATGCAGGTTTAAGAGAAAGTCATCCTCATGATATTTATATAACAAAAGAAGCACCAAACTATAGCATTAATTCCACGCAATATTAATTTTTAAAAGATAATATTAAAGTGTTATATAAAAGGGCAGACCCTAAGGTTTGCTCTTTTTATTTCATTAAGTATCCCTCTGACAGAATATATAATTGGCTAAGGTAATATATATAGATAAAAGTAAGGTAGGTTTTACATTTTACTTTATGCTATAAAAACTGGAGATGTGCAGATATATGACTAATTTAGGGTTAATTATATTTTCAGACGAGGAAGAAAATAAAAAGGGATTAAAAAGAATTTATTTAAAAATAAAAAGGTTTTTTAGCTCAACATTTATTACTGTTCCAATAAAAAAAATTCAAATAAATGAAGAACTTAATATTCATTTTATAAAAATTAAATATACATTAAAAGAAGTAAATGAATTTAAAAATTTTAAAATAAATAGACTTAAAAAAAATATATATAAATATTCTGTGGAAAACTCTCTAAACAAGTGTATTTTGCCTGTTTTGGCACCTGCAAGTTTAGAATGTGGTATTTGTATTAAAAATCCCTTTTCGGGGTATTTTATCTATACTGCACTTTTATTTAACATTTTAGAAATAATTGCAGATAAAAAAGATATGAATATTAAAGAATTTGAAATTGGAATTATACAAGGGGATGATAATAAATTACTTTATTCATATGTAAAACTTTTGTCACCTTTTGTGAAGTTTATTACTATCATAACTAATAAAAAGAAATATGTTCAGGAGGAGATAGATGAGATATATGATGAAACAGGATTGTCAATAAGACTGACAGAAGACATTGAAAGTGGTTTAGAGGGTGTAGATATAATTATAAATTTAGGGGATTTTAATAATTTTAAAAAATGTAAA
Organism: Clostridium sp.; assembly: GCA_012517995.1. Lineage (GTDB taxonomy): Bacteria > Bacillota > Clostridia > Acetivibrionales > Acetivibrionaceae > Herbivorax. The sequence goes on along the minus strand of JAAYTS010000190.1, from coordinate 5,426 downwards.
AAAATAAAATCCCATGCAATTGTAATAAATTACGGCATTTTCAAACCAGAAGAAATTATTTTTAATAACATAATTATAAACAGTATTTTAATTAAATTTGATAATTCAATTGAAAGTATACTAGATAAAAACATAATTAGCTGTTTTACAAGACTTGAGCTGGCATCTATTATTTTTTGTCACAAAAGAGATTTTTGTACTAATGTTAACAAAAATAATGTCGATAATATTACTGAAAGCAGTATATATAGCCAGTTTCTAAAAAGTGGTTATAAAATAACTGCCCTTATGGGAAGTTTTCAGGGGACAGAGTGTAAAAATTTAGAGCTAAAAATTTAAATGATATATTTTTCTAAAATCTTTTTATAATCGGTTATTGACAATATTAATATAGTAGTCTATAATGGTTAAAAGTTTTAAAAAATATTTTAAGGAACGTTTTATATTCAAAGTACTAAGCTCTGTATCTGAATTTATAAGCACGATGGATGTGTTTGTTCTATTTTCAATGCAATTTACTATTTTCTTTTAAAAAGTTTTAAAAGAGTGTATTTAAAGGGTATTTAAATAAAGTGTAAATACTTTTATTTAATAATTGTGAGTTGCAATGGACTAGAATAAAAAAACAAAGCATATATTATCAACACAAAATTATAAGTAAAGGAGAGGCTTCAAATGATTAACAAAGAAGTTGTTCTAACCTTCGAGGGCCTAAAAAAGTTAGAACAAGAGTTAGAATATTTAAAAAGCGTTAAAAGAAGGGAAGTAGCAGAGAGAATAAAACAAGCACTTTCGTTTGGAGATATATCTGAAAATTCTGAATACGATGAAGCTAAAAATGAACAGGCTCAGGTTGAGGGAAGAATTGTTCAACTTGAGGGTATGTTAAAGCGTGCTAAAGTTATTGATGAAGACGATATAAAAACTGATGTTGTCAGCATTGGTTCAAAAGTAAGTATTTTTGACATGGAATTTGAAGAAGAAGTTGAATACTATATAGTTGGTTCTACAGAAGCAGATCCAAGTAAATATAAAATTTCCAATGAGTCACCTGTAGGTAAAGCACTTATTGGAAAGGCAAAAGATGAAATTGTGGAAGTTCAGGTACCCGACGGAGTAATTAAGTATAAGATTATAGATATCCGCAAATGATATTAAAATGTTGTATAATTAGATATAAATATTATATAATTATAAAATAACAGTTTACATTGAGAGTGTAAGCTGTTATTTTATAGTTATAGGTTTTGAATATTTTTTTAAAAATATAATTTTTTATAGTTTATATTTTTTATTGGGAGGATTTATAATGGCGAATACAAATAATATTGATGAAAAAAACCAGGAAGCGAATGTTGAATTACAAGATTTAAACGAAATATTAAGAATAAGAAGATCTAAGTTAGAAGAACTTCAAAAAAACAATAAAGACCCATATGAAGTGGTAAAATACCATGTCAGTCATTCTACAACATTTATAATTGATAATTTTGAAGATATGGAAGGTAAGGAAGTTTCTATTGCTGGTAGGCTTATGTCTAAAAGAGACATGGGGAAAGCAAGTTTTTGTGATGTGCAGGACAGAGATGGAAGAATTCAAATTTATGTAAGAGTTAATGAAATTGGAGAAGATGTATATGAAGGCTTTAAAAAATTTGATATAGGAGATTTGGTTGGAGTAAAAGGAGAGGTTTTTAGAACTAGAAAAGGAGAAATATCTGTAAAGGCAAGTGAAATACAGCTTCTTTCAAAATCCTTAAGACCGCTGCCTGAAAAATGGCATGGACTAAAGGATGTGGATTTAAGATACAGGCAAAGGTATTTAGACCTCATTGTGAATCCGGATGTTCGCAAAACCTTCATTGTAAGAAGCAATATAATGAGATCCATAAGGTCTTTCTTAGATGAAAGAGGATTTTTAGAAGTAGAAACACCTCTTTTAAATGTTATTCCAGGTGGAGCAAATGCAAGACCTTTTATAACACATCACAATACTTTAGATATAGATTTATATCTTAGAATTGCTCCTGAGCTTTATTTAAAGCGCCTTATCGTAGGAGGACTAGAAAAAGTATACGAAATGGGAAGAATGTTTAGAAATGAAGGAATGTCAGTAAAACATAATCCAGAATTTACACTTATGGAGGTTTATGAGGCATATACTGATTATGTAGGGATGATGGAACTTACGGAAAGTTTAATTTCCAAAGTGGCAGAAGATGTTTTAGGCACAACTGTAATTACATATCAGGGACAAGAAATTGACCTTACACCTCCATGGAGAAGGCTGACTATGACTGAGGCTGTTAAAGAATATGCTGGAGTTGATTTTGATAAAGTGGCAAGTGATGAAGAAGCAAGGCAGATAGCTAAGGAAAAGTCCCTTAAAGTTGAAGAAGGAACTACAAAGGGAGAAATTCTAAATCTTATGTTTGAAGAATTTGCAGAAGAGCATCTTATTCAGCCAACTTTTATAATGGATTACCCTGTAGAGGTTTCACCTCTTACAAAAAGAAAACCTGATAAACCAGAATTAACAGAAAGATTTGAATTATTTATTACAGGCAGGGAAATGGCAAATGCTTATTCAGAGCTAAATGACCCTATTGACCAAAAAGAAAGATTTTTGGACCAGGTAAGAAAGAGGGAAGCTGGGGATGAAGAAGCTAATATGATGGATGATGATTTTGTAACTGCACTAGAATACGGAATGCCTCCAACAGGAGGACTTGGCATAGGTGTTGACAGGCTGGTAATGCTTTTGACTGATTCTTATTCCATACGTGACGTGCTGCTGTTTCCTACCATGAAGCCTAAAGATTAGCATTAGGCTTTAAATAGTTTTGTTAAAAGAGGAGGTGTGTTACATATGGCTGATGAATTAAATTTTTTAGAGGAGAAAACTGATGATTTTGTCAAAGTGACTTTATCAGGAGAAGTTGATATTTATACCTCTCAAGAGCTAAAAGAAAACCTTTACAGAGTAGTGGAAACCAATAAAAAGGATTTAATAATTGATTGCAAAGAGCTTAATTATATTGACAGTACCGGCCTTGGGATTTTTGTTGGTGCTTTAAAAAAAGCAAAGCAGTACGAAAAGAAGATAACAATAACAAACCTTAAAGACAATATCAAAAAATTATTTATTATTACAGGTTTAGACAAAATATTTGAAGTGGAATAGAGAGGTGAAAGGCATGGAAGGTGTTACCGATAATATCCAGCTGATTCTGCCCTTTAAGGCCGAATATGTAAGTGTTGCCAGACTGGCAGCCTCAGGTATTGGAAGCAGGATTGGTTTTGATATTGAAGCCATAGAAGATATAAAAGTGGCTATATCAGAAGTGTGTAACAAGCTTGTGAGTATTGGCAGCAGTGTATCTGACTGTTATAAAATTGTGTACTCAGTTTCAGGGAAGTGTTTAAAGGTTACTTATTTATGCGATGACCCATCAATAAAATGTGTATTTAGAAATGAAAGTGATGCTTTAGCAGTTCATATAATAAATGCTTTAATGGATGAGGTAGAATTGTGTACAGATAAACACATATTATCTATGTCGAAAGTACTTGAGAGGGATGCTTGAATATGGAAAATAACACAGAAAGTGCTATGTTTTTAAAATATCAAGAAACGCGAGATGTTAATATAAGAAACGAAATAGTAAACAAGTATCTTTATTTAGCAGAAATAATCTCAAAAAAATTTATAAACAGGGGGATAGATTATGAGGATCTGTATCAAATTGCATCTATTGCCCTGATTAAAGCTGTTGAGAGATTTGATACTGAAAAAGGTGTTAAGTTTGTCAGCTTTGCAACTCCAACAATTGTTGGCGAGATAAAAAGATTTTTTAGAGATAAAGCATCGGTTATACGGATTCCTAGAAGAATTTATGAAGAGTATAAGAGGGTGAATTATGCAAGAGAAACCCTGACACAAAAACTAGGCAGACCTCCACGTATTGATGAAATGGCAAAGCATTTAAATATTAGCGAAGAAACAGTAATAGAAATAATAGAATCTAATAATGCTTATAATGTCCAATCCTTTGATCAAAATGTTTATGCAGATGATAATTTTGAATTTCATGAAACAATAGGGGAAGAAGATTCTACATTTGAAAGGGTAGAGAACCGTGATTTCTTGGTTAAAAGCCTAGACAGATTTAATGAAACAGAAAAAGATTTTATTAATATGAGATATTTTGGCAGCAAAACCCAAAAAGAGATAGCAGAAAAGCTTGGAGTTTCCCAAATGTATGTATCAAGGCTAGAAAAGAAAGTGTTAAATAAATTTAGAACTATACTGGAAAAATAAAATTATTGCAAGGGATAAAAAATACAGCCAACTCATTTCCACTAAAAAAGGGTTTTTTTAAAGGTTAGTGCTTATCTGATTCTGGTCTTTTAACAACTTTAATAAAAGAGAAAATAATTGTACAAAAGATGATTTTATATACCTATTATAATGTTTACTACATAAATTAGTGGGTATTATTATAATGTGGCTAATTTAAAAGTGGTAAATTTTTTTTTAGGAGATTTGAGAAAATTGAAATCATCAAAACCATTTAAATTATTTGTAGTTAATAAAAATACAAATATCCGTACTTTAATAGAAGAAATATTAAAATCCTTGTTTGATGAAGGAATATGCACCAAACAAGATATTTTATTTGAAATTAAAGTTATTTTAAATGAACTTATTCAAAATGCCATATGCCATGGAAATAAAAATGATGTCATAAAGTCAGTTAAGCTTAATGTAAAAATAGAAGGGGATAATATCTGTATTGTTGTAGAAGATGAAGGTGAGGGGTATAATTTCAAACAACTCTTAAGCTCTATTAATAAAAATGATGAATCAATTAATTGTGATGTACAGGACTTAAAAGAAAGTGGCAGAGGGATGATTCTGGTTACAAATCTTTCTGAAAAAATATCATTTAACGCCAAAGGAAACAGGGTAGAAGTAATAAAAAGATTGAGATAATACAAATTTCCTTCCTTATATTAAATGAGTTTAGATAAGTAAATATCATTTCATAGGAAAATGGCGAATAAAGCATATTTTAAAAGAATAATAAAGTTTTATTTGTTTAAATTGTTCTGATGGTTTAAAACTGCAGTATTGTCAAGTTGATAAGAGGATGTTAAAGATGTTATATTATTAAAGCTGTTGCTTTTAAGGTTGCGGCAGCAAAGCCACAAAACAGCACTTAAAATTATTTAAAAAAAAGTGTTGACAAAGAAAAAAACATGTGGTAACATATAAAAGTCGCTTTTTGAGAAGCGCCTCACAACAAGTGGGTTGGACTTTGAAAAGTAAACAGTGTAAATTACAAGAATGGAACTCGTTAATTTATTTGAGTATTCTTGCCAATAACGCAAGAAGTAATTTTAAGATTGCTTTTAAGCAATTA
>JAAYTS010000189.1 GCA_012517995.1 Clostridium sp. | reverse complement strand
TAAGCACTTTTTGCATTTTTTACACTCTGAACTTTTAAACTTTTTGCACTTTTTAAAGTTTTTCTACTTTTTCAACCTGTTTTTCATGATTGTACTACTTTAAAGTTAGACATACCATGTACGGCTCAGTTTTACGCTTACTTTTTTCTTTAACCTTTTCTACGTTTCTAACATTGTACACCAAAAACATGCAGAATTTATATAAGTACTACTATTTACAACAGATATTTTTTATAATAATATGTAAATAATTGTACCTAACTACAACAATTTAGTTAAATTAGTTTTAGACAAAAAGGAGGGGATTATTATTTCTTCGTATACTGTAACAATATCAGATGGCACTGTATTAAGTGAATGTATACAAAATGTAGAATTTAATGTTGTTACACCTAGTGAATATGATAGTAGACAAACCCGCCCGAAGAATTCTATGGTGATTATAGGAAGAATAGATACTAACGAAAGCACCGTCAGTCTTTATCAATGGTCATTGCTACCTGCAACTGATACGAATTGTTATAAAGAAATAACGGTTGAGCAGTATAAAAACAATCAATTAGTAAGAAAAGTTAGTTTCTCGAAGGCATTTGTTGTAAATTATACAGAGAGTTATTCAAATCATGTCGGTGTTGGTACATTTACACTTTATGTAAGACAATTTTGTGGGAAAGATATTGAGGTAACAAGCCAAGAACTTAATTCTGTAAGCAATTTAACACCTAACCTACCAAATTCAGTTGAGAAAGATGTAGAAGTAGTTGAAATAGCAGAAAAGCAAGCAGTAGTAAAAAGCGATACTTCAAACCTTAAGCAATCTAATATGAGTATAACTGATAGACTTGCAAAACAGAAAGAAAAACAGGATAATACCAATATAATAGATAATCGTCCAAAACTTCCTGATTATGATGGAAAAACTACTCATGGTATTTTGGTAACTCCTAATAGCGAACACATACCATTTAGTTCAGGCAACCCTAATCCGAACTATAAAAACTACATTCCAGCATCTCATGTAGAAGGAAAGTCAGCTATTTATATGAGAGAAAATGGAATTACAAGCGGAACTATCTACTATAACAACACAGATGGAACTTGCCCCTATTGTGATAAAATGCTTTCAACTTTATTGGAGGAAGGGTCAGTTTTAGAAGTAATACCTCCAATAAATGCAAAAGCACCTAAACCCAGTTGGGTTGATAAGCCAAAAACTTATATTGGTAATAACAAAGTACCAAAACCAAATAAATAGCAATGGAGGTTAATATATATGAGAGTGTTTGATTTCGGTGGAGAAACAGAATGCAAAACAATTGAAGAGTTAAATGAATTATTAAATAAACGATACGAAAATAATAGTAATGAACTTGAACTTTATGGTAGCGAGAATTATCCTTTTATGACTATTTTGGTAGTTGATAAGTGGGCTTGTATACACTTTTTCAAAGATGAAGATGATTGTGGCCATTATGCTTTCTGTGATGAGAATACGTTGGACAAAGATGGCTACACAATTTTTTACACTGGTTCTGCAACCGTTGAAACAGAAATTTCAAACCAAATGGTAATTCCATTTTCTTTAGCTGTAGAAGTAGCTCAAGATTTCTTCTTAACACTAAAAATGTCTAATAAATTAAATTGGTTTGAAATTTAAGAAAAGAGCAAATATAAGTTAGTAATATCGTTGAATAAAAGATAAAATGGCTGGAAGGTGCATTACCAGCCACTTTATCTTTTATTTTTACCATTACATTTAGTAACATCTTTATGTACAGTACTTTTGCTTATCCCGAATTTTTTTCTGCTGCTCTAACAGTTGACTTCGTTTCAATAATGTAGTTTGCAAGTTCAACTGCTCTTTCTTCTATATAACCCTTCAATGACCATGCCCCCCTTATTCATACTATTATGCTAATTAAAAGCTTTATCTGTTCTGTATATTAGGCTAATTATCTAATTCCACAATAATATATATGCATTGAAGGTCTACCTTATGAGTGTAAATGTCATTTCACACTTGCCCATAAGTTGTTATTTTTGTCAGATTAATTCCAAATAGTCTGTTCCCTCGTCATTTCAAAAAATATGAAACAACCACAATTCCCTTAACGAACAAGAAAATTCGCTTCTCTCATGAATTTTCTTGTTCGTCAAGGAACCCTATGGTTTAATTTGATGGATTTTGGGAATGTACTAAAGTTTACTATTTGAAGAAAGGGATATATAATGGTAAAAAAAAGATAGGGGCTGAATATCCATGAAAAAAATTCCAAAGAATTTTCATATAATTGCTTTTACATTATTAATTATTGCAACAATAGCATTATTTATGAACCCTATTAATCGTACTGCTACAAATTTATTAATGATAACATCTTTAATTGCATTATGGATTTATATCCTATTTTTGACTTACAAAAATAAAATTATCAAAATAACCCTTATTTTGTTGCCCATCATACTTCTTGCATTTCTAAGCCTTAATGGTCCTTTGATAGATAAAGAATTTGTTAGAGATGAGTATGTAAATTCTTTAAAAAAATATAACGGAACCAAATATCTTTGGGGTGGCGAAACTTCCTTAGGAATTGACTGTTCTGGTCTTGTAAGGCGGGGTCTAATAGATACCTATATTCGTTTGGGAATTCTTAATATGAGTCCACAATATATTAGAAAAGGCATCTATCTGTGGTTTAACGATCTATCTGCCGAAGCACTTGGAAATGAATACAGAAACTATACTACTCTGATTCTATCAAACCAGACTCTTAACAACACTGACTACGAAAAAATAAAGAAAGGAGACATTATGGTAACCACAAACGGAATTCACACTATGGTATATATCGGTAATCAGGAATGGATACAGGCTGACCCGGCAAAACAGAGGGTTTTTATTTCAAAAGCTCCCGATGAAAATAATCCTTGGTACAAAGCCTCTTCAAATATTCTAAGATGGAGTGACCTAGAGTAATGCTTGTTAAACTTTCGGAGCACCTGTAAATATTTTGCAATACACATTTTACATTGATTTAGGATATTGCAATAAATATACATTGGCAATTTTAGTCTTGAAATAGAAAAAGGATAGGAACACAGCACCTATCCTTATATTTTTATTTAATAAAGAACAAAAACGCCCTTCGGGCGACTACTTGGTTCTGTGCCTTTT
>JAAYTS010000188.1 GCA_012517995.1 Clostridium sp. | reverse complement strand
CAAAGCTTTCAGCTCATTAAAATGAGGCTTATTTCTGCTGCTTCTACCAGCGGTATCAATAAATATGATATCTTTGTCTTGATAACTTTCAATTATATCCCTTATCTCATTTAAGGAATACACCACATTCAAAGGCATTCCCAATATCTCAGCATAAGTTCTAAGTTGCTCTACTGCTGCAATCCTATAAGTATCTGCTGTTATAAGTCCTACATCCTTTTGGTGGTTTAAAGCATAATCCGCTGCAATTTTTGCCAAGGTAGTGGTTTTTCCAACTCCCGTTGGTCCTACAAACATAACTATCGTGGGTTTTCCATCTTCTCGAAGTTTTATTGTTTCTGGCTTTCCAAGCATTCCAGATATAAGATTATGAAGCATTAACGCAGTATTGTTAACACTTACAGTTGAATTGCACTTTTCCTCCACTATATCTAATAGTTGTTTAATAATTTTAGTATCAACTTCATTATTTTTAAGATTGTTTTGAAAAAGTTCTACAACTTTTGAAACCTTTTGAGCTTTTGGCTCTTTATCAATTTCTTTAACAGGCTGTTGGACTTCCTGGTATATTTTTTGAAGTATGTTTTCCATACTATTAACCTTATTCTCCAACAATGCGATTTTTTCCTCTTTTTCTTTGGATTTACTTCTTAGTTCCTCATAACTCTCTCCATTTTTTCCACTGCTATCATAAGAGGTTTTTTTATTAACATTCTGATATTCATCAATGGCTGCTAGCACCTCAATCATTGGTTTTGACATAAAGCTTAAAAAACCCCTTTGTCGTATCTTTCTAGTGTTTAATATTACTGCTTCGCTTCCTAAATCCATTTTTACTTTTAACATAGCTTCCTGAGCATCTTTTCCTATATACCTTCTTATTTTCATCAAATACTCACCGTCCCAACAGCTTGAACCTGTACGTCAGGGTCAAGTTCATTATATGATAATACTACAAGTCCTGGTATAGACTGTTCTACAAGCCTTTTGAAATATAGTCTTACAATTGGTGATGCCAGTATAATAGGTTGCTGTCCTAAATTCATAAGCTTTTGAACTTGCTTTGATAAATTATTTATAATTGTATTAATTATTCCAGGTTCTAAATTTATAAATGAACCAGTTTCAGTTTTTTGAACTGAATCCATAATTACCTGTTCTAGCTTTGGATCTAGTGTTATAACTGATGATTGTTTTTCTCTCATAAATCTTCTGGAAATAGCTCTTCCTAAGGCTTGCCGTACATATTCAGTTAATATGTCAGTGTCATTTGTAGTTGGGGCATAATCAGCTAATGTTTCTAGAATTGTTACCATATCTCTTATAGATATACCCTCTTTTAATAGATTTGCAACAACTTTTTGAATTTCTCCAATTGTCATAACCTTAGGAACAAGTTCTTCCACAATAGCAGGATAATTTTCCTTCACTTTATCTATAATTGTTTGAACCTCCTGTCTGCCAGTAAGTTCATGGGCATGTCTTTTAATCACTTCTGTAAGGTGAGTAGCTATAACAGATGGAGGATCCACTACAGTATAGCCTAGCATTTCTGCCTTATCTCTTTGGGACTCATTTATCCATACAGCAGGAAGACCAAATGCAGGTTCAGTGGTATTAATTCCAGATATCTCTTCTTCCACCACTCCAGGACTCATTGCAAGATAATGGTCAAGCATCAATTCTCCACCTGCCAGTTCAACCCCTTTAATTTTTATAACATATTGATTAGGGCTCAAGGCTATATTGTCCCTTAGCCTTATTACAGGAACTATCATACCCAAATCCAATGCAAGCTGTCTTCTTATCATAACAACTCTGTCAAGTAAATCACCACCTTGATTTACATCTGCCAGTGGAATTATGCCGTACCCAAATTCCAGTTCTATAGGGTCAACTTGAAGAAGATTAACCACATTTTCAGGCTTTCTTATTTCCTCAACTTCACTTTCTTCAATCTGCTCTTCTTCTTGTTTTTCAAATTCTTCCCTATGTTTTGTAAGCATCATTCCTAAAATTATAAATACTATACCTAGTGTAATAAATGGCACTGTAGCCAAGGGGAAGGCTAGTAAAAAGCAAAAACCCCCAGCTATAAAAAACACTTTTGGATTATATAGTATCTGTTTTCTTAAATCATCACTTATACCCTCATCTGATGCAGACCTTGTAACTATAAGTCCTGTTGCAAATGAAATCAAAAGGGCGGGAACCTGGCTTACAAGGCCATCTCCAATGGTAAGTATTGTATAATTTTGCAGGGCAAAACCAAAATCTTCCCCTCTTATTAAAATACCTATTATTAATCCACCTATTATATTTAGTATAGTAGTAATAATACTTGCTATGGCATCTCCTTTTACAAACTTTGTAGCCCCATCCATAGCACCGTAAAAATCTGCTTCCCTTTGAACATTTTTTCTTCTCTCTTTTGCCTCAATATCATTTATAATCCCAGCATTTAAATCTGCGTCAATGGCCATTTGCTTTCCTGGCATTGCATCTAATGTAAACCTTGCTGCAACTTCTGATACCCTTTCAGTTCCCTTTGTTATAACAAGAAACTGAACAATCATAATTATTAAAAATATAATAAAACCTACCACCAAATTTCCTTGGGCTACAAATGTTCCAAACCCTTCAATTACCTTTCCAGCCTCACCTTTGGCTAAAATTAAAGTTGTAGATTTTATATTAAGAGATAGCCTGTACATTGTAGTAAATAGCAAAAGGGATGGAAATACTGAAATTTGCAGAGCCTCTCTTGAGTAGATGACATTTAACAAAATTATTAAAGCTGCCGATATATTAATTGCAAGTAAAACGTCTAGTATCCCACTTGGAATAGGTATTATTATAATCAAAACTATAGCAACTATTAAAATGGCAACTGACATATCTCCAAATTTCATCCATTACCCTCCTTTCGTACTATTTTTTAATCCATATACAAAAGCTAATACTTCGGCAACAGCCTGGTAAAGGTCTGGAGGTATTTTTTCTCCAATTTCAACAGTGCTATAAAGTGCCCTTGCCAAAGATTTGTTTTCAACAATTTCTATACCATTTTCTTTTGCTTTTTCTTTTATTTTTAAAGCCATGTAATCCTGACCTTTTGCTAAAACAACAGGGGCATCTGAAATTTTTATATCATACTTTATAGCAACTGCATAATGGGTTGGGTTTGTTATAACAACATCTGCCTCAGGCACACTTTGCATCATTCTTCTTAAAGATATTTGTCTTTGTTTTTGTTTTATTTTTGACTTTATCTCAGGATTACCCTCCGTCTGTTTATACTCTTCTTTTATTTCTTGTTTTGTCATTCTAATATTTTTTTCATATTCCCACCACTGATATCCATAATCTAAAACTCCTAATACAAGAAGTGCTATACACATTCTTATTGCAACATTTGTGGCAGTAACTCCTATATAGGCTGCTATACTCACTACATCCATATCCATGGTTTTTAGCATATTTACAACTTCACCTTTAAGGTATGAAAAACCAATTATACCCACCACTACTATTTTGAAAATTGATTTTATTAGCTCTGTCAAAGATCTTACTGAAAAGATTCTTTTAAGTCCGCTTAATGGATTAAGCCTGTTTAGTTTAATTTGCAAAGTTTTTGTTGTAAATAAAAATCCTACTTGGGAATATCCCGTTATTAATCCTGTAAGGAACGCTACAGCAAATATTGGGAGTATTATTTTCAAAAATGCTATACCAACCTGCAAATATAACTTAATCATTCCTTTTATAGAATAAATGCTTTCAACTTCCTGCCATTGGGTAAAGAAAATTTTAAATACTTCTAAAATTCCCTCATATATAAAACTTCCAAAAACTCTTATGGTAATGAACATACTTAATAAAAGTATCGCCGATGTTATTTCCCTGCTTTGAAGTACTTGTCCCTCTTCTCTAACCTTTTTCCGCTTTCTAGGAGTAGCTTTTTCTGTTTTTTCACCACTATCTGCAAAAAGCTGAAGATTTGCAGGTATTAATGTTGGTTTTTCTTTTTTAAATTCAATTAAGTTTGATATAAAACAGTAGATTTTTTTCATTTTGGAGCCATACTTTCTAAAAAATTGTACATTTCTCTATCCATTCCCTTTATCAAGTATTCCAAAAGGGAAATAAACATGGGCATTGTCAGCACCATTATTGATAAACCCAGAAAAATTTTCAAAGGCATTCCTACCATAAAGACATTAAGCTGTGGTACAGTTTTTGAAATAATGCCCAATGCAACATCTGTAATTAATATGGCCGCAACAATAGGACCACTAATTTTAAACGAAATAATAAAAATATTACCAAAAACTCTTATAACATTATCAATTATTTGTTTATCGAATAAAGCCCCTCCTAAAGGAACAAAATCGTAACTGTAAAAAAGTGCCCTGATTAAAATATGATGTCCATTACAAATAAGAAAAATTAACATGCAAGATATAAAATAAAAAGTTGACGTAATAGGTACTTGGATATTACTTAAAGGGTCCACAACATTTACAATCCCAAACCCCACCTTCATGTCAATAAGCTGACCTGCTAAATGAATTGCAGTAAATATTGCATATGACACATATCCTAAAGTAATTCCCACCAAAAACTCTTTTAATACCAGAAGAAAATACTCGAAAATATTGGAATAATGCAGCCCACTGTCAACTTGCAAAGAAGTAACAAGCATTAGAGCTAACATAAATGAAAAACCTATTTTTAAATAAGCCGGGACATTTCTCCTGCTAAAAATAGGAGCTATTACAAAAAGCCCAGTCATCCGAACAAATACTAACAAAAATACTTCTATACCATTTAGTAAAATTCCTGCTGGTATAAACAATTTTTTGCCTCCCATTTTTTGTACTTTCCCACCTAAGTAAAAATTATAAATAACTTTATATTCATAAAAAGAATAAAATTTTTATTTTATAAACTGATTTAGATTTGTATATATACCTTGAGTAAATTCAGTTAATACTTTAAGCATCCATGAACCAAATATTGCAATACCACCTAAAACAGCTAAGATCTTAGGAATAAATGTAAGGGTCTGTTCCTGAATCTGGGTGGTTGCCTGAAAAATACTTACCGCCAAACCTACAATCAAACTCATTCCAAGCATAGGAGCTGCTACATATACTACTGTTAAAAGAGCTTTTTGTGCTAAATCTATTACCATACCCTGATCCACTCTAATACCCCCTTTACATAAGAATTTTTAATTATTAAAACTTTTAAGTTGCAAAACTATTTATTAATGATTGGGTTATAAGATTCCAGCCACCTACCATAATAAAAAGCAGTATTTTAAACGGAAGGGATATCATAACTGGTGGAAGCATCATCATACCCATTGACATCAAAGTACTAGAGACAACCATATCAATTACAAGAAAAGGTATATATATTAAAAAGCCAATTTTAAATGCAATCGCCAATTCACTAATTAAAAAAGCTGGTATTATTATGGTTAATGGTAAATTTGGAATATCCTTTTCGTTAATGGGAGTTTCCATCCCGGATAAAGATACAAAAAGTCCTAAATCTTTTTTTGATGTCTGCCCTAACATAAACTCTTTTATTGTTTTTGAAGCTTCTTGTATTGCAGCCTCTTGTGTAATTTCTTCATTTGCATAAGGTTTTAATGCATTATCATTTATTTCTGAAAGTACCGGCTGCATGATAAATAAACTTAAAAATAAAGCTAGCCCAATCAAAACTTGATTCGGCGGCATTTGTTGGGTTCCCATTGCATTTCTTAAAAAAGACAATACAATTATAATTCTTGTAAAACTTGTCATCATTATTAATATAGACGGTGCTAGTGCCAATACCGTTAGAAGCACTAAAATTTGAACAGCAGAAGTCACATCTTCAGGATTATCTGAAGTATCTAAGGTTAGTCCAATCCTTGGAAACTGTATTGTTTCTGGTTCAGCATGGACATTTGATACAAATATTATAAATACTAATACAGTCAATATAATTATTTTAAGATAATTCAGCTTTATTTTCATTTGTATATCCATCCCCATTTTCTGTCGTCTTTTCTACCGGAAAATCCAAATTAAATTCTTTTAATTTTTCCAAATTTCTTTTTAGTTTTTCTCCTTTACAATTCTCAAAATTCCCCTTATCTACATTTTTATCTAAATTTTTAATGTATTCATTACCATCTTTCATTTTAAAATTATTTAAACACTTTTGAAAAAAATCTTTAAAGTTTACAATATTAGAGCTGTTTTCATTTATATCTTCTTTTTCTTCATTTATTTCAATGGTTTTTAGCATTTGTACATTTTTACCTGAGGAAGATATCAATATAAACTCGTCAGCTACTTTTACCAAATACAATTTACTGTCAAAACCTAAACTAACCGTTTCAATTACAGTAACGTATTTCCCTTTCATAACACGACCAGTCCTTTTGCCTATGTACTTTGTAGTTACATACGCCAAAAACAGTATTGAGCCAAAAACAAGTACAAATGCAATTCCGCTAACAAGGCTTTCCATTTATAAATTCCTCTCTTTAGATGAAATTTTTAATACTTGATTTATCCTAAAACTTTCTTTACCGCTTCAACTACCCTTTCTGCTTGAAATGGTTTAACAATAAAATCCCTTGCTCCAGCCTGAATAGATTCTATAACCATTGCCTGTTGCCCCATAGCAGAGCACATAATAATTTTTGAATCACCATCAATTTTTTTAATTTCTTTTACCGCTGCAATACCGTCTAGTTCTGGCATTGTAATATCCATAATTACCAAATCAGGCGTCAGTTCTTTAAACTTTTCAATTGCCTTAGCACCATTTTCTGCCTCTCCCACAACTTCATACCCATTTTTGGACAGAATATCTTTAATCATCATTCTCATAAAAGCTGCATCATCAACTATAAGTATTTTTTTACTCATTGATTACCCTCTCCTTAATCATGGTCTGTTTCTATATCCTCTTTGAAGGATTTATAATATCAGTTATTCTCACTCCAAAGTTCTCATCTATTACCACAACTTCACCCTTTGCTATAATTCTTCCATTTACCAAAATATCTACCGGATCACCCGCCAGCTTATCTAGCTCAATTATAGAACCTGGTCCAAACTCTAATATTTCCCTTATATACTTTTTGGTTCTGCCAAGCTCAACAGTAACTTCTAAAGGCACATCCATAATGATACTTATATTTTTTCTTTCAAAGGATATTAAATCCTCATCAAAATTTTGAAAACTGGCTGGTTGCACATTTACTGATTCATGCACTTTCCCACCACCTGACAAATTATTGTTTCCACTTTGATGCATATATGTTTGTTGCTGTGGTGGTCTTTGATACTGCTGACTTTGTGACAATTGCTGCTGTGGCTGTTGGTACTGCTGCCCTTGTAATGGCTGTTGCTGTGGCTCCTTGTACTCCTCTTGTTGTGGCAATTGCTGTTGTGGTGGCTCTTTATACTGCTGCTCTTGTGATGGCTGCTGCCTTAATGCTTCTTCTTCATTTGATTTTAATAAATTTCCAACCATTTCCTTAGCAAACTCAATGGGTATAAGCTGCATTATTTCACTATCTATTATTTCTCCTACAACCATTTTAAACGATACTTTAACCACATTACCTGCACTTTCAAATACAGAATCTGGAGTTTCAGATTCAAGTTTTAACGAATAAGCCTTAGGGGGCGAAATATCTATCCTTTTATTAAAAACAGACGACATGGAAGTAGCAGCAGAACCTATCATTTGATTCATTGCTTCAGAAATAGCACTAATATGTAAATCTGATATTTCTTCTTTATCTACATTACCTCCATCCCCACCCATCATTATATCGGCAATTATTTTTGTATCTTTTTCTTTTAAAAGCATTAAATTGCTTCCATGTAAACCTTTAATATATTCAACTTTTGTGGCCACATATAAATTTTTATACTGTTCTGATAGTTCTTCCCAAGAAACAACTTCAACTGTCGGTGTGGTTATAGATACTTTTTGACCAAGAAGTGAATGGAGAGTTGTTGCCGATGTTCCCATACTTATATTGCCTATTTCACCTAACGCATCTATTTCTTCAGAGGTTAATAGACCTTCATTCTGTACATCTTGGTCATTTTGCGAATCACTTGATTCTGTATTTCCACTCAATAGTGCATCAATTTCAGCTTGTGATAACATATCATTCACTTTGCACTTCCTCCTTTCCCTCTGCTTCTACAACTTCAGTTATTTTAACAGCAACTTTGTTTTTCTTAACACCAGGAGTTGCATAGAATTTCAATAATTCACCCACTAATATTTCCAAATTGTTATTTACATTAGTATCTAAAGGAATCACATCTCCTGACTGCAGCTGGAGAAAATCATTCACTGAAATTGTAGTTCTTCCCAAAACTGCTTTGACTGGTACTTTTGTGCTGCTTATTTTTCTCTCAATATTTTCTTTAACATCCTTAGGGACTTCTTTATCCTCATTTGAAAACCAAAATCTTGTACTTAATTTATAAACTATAGGTTCTACAACCATATGAGGAATACATAAATTAATCATTCCTTCAACTTCACCAATTCTTGCACCTAAAGTTATTAAAGCTATGGTTTCATTGGCAGATACAATCTGTGCAAACTGTGCATTAGTTTCAATTTTTTCAAGCCTTGGCTTTATTTCAACAACATTTCCCCAAGGTTCTCTCATTAGATTTATAGTTTGAATAATTATTCTTTCTATAATGGCAATTTCCACTTCTGTAAAATCTCTTAGTTTTTCTATACTATTACCTTTGCCTCCTAAAATTCTGTCAATAAGTGCATACGCAATTGAAGGGGATATTTCCAGTATTATTGAACCTGACAATGGAGAAAAATCAATTAGCGCAAGTAATGCAGGATTTGATATTGAATTATTAAACTCATTATAAGCTACCGACTCAACTGAAATAACTTCAACCTGCACAAGAGTTCTTAAATATCCAGAAAGAAAGTTGGTTATAAGTCTTGCATAATTATCATGTATAACATGTAAAGTCTTAATATGGTCCTTTGCAAATTTATTTGGTCTTCTAAAATCATAAACCTTAACTTTCTTTTCCTCTTTTTTATTGTTTATCTCATGTACATCTATCTCGCCAGTATTTAAAGCATTTAGTAGTTCATCTATTTCGCTTTGTGAGAGTATGTCCCCCAAAAAAAGCACCTCCTACTGATAAAACCATTGTTCAAAAACAATAGTATATACAATATTTTCTTTGCTGTTTTCATTCATTAATAAATACTCATTCATCAGTGCTGTTAACTCTTCCCGTGCTTTTTCCTTAAACTCCACATCTGCTACATCATCAATGGTTAGCCTTTGAAAATATGTTCCCACAATTTCTTGAAGTTTACTTTTATTTGCTTCAATTTTATCTGTGGTGTTTTTTATTCCCTTAACTTTCTTATAATAAGATAGTTCCACACTCACCACAATTACAGACACCTTTTCTGCTTCTTCACTTTTTAAGTTAAATGCAGTTTTTTCTTCAAAGAGCTTCTCTTTTAAAAGTTCTTTTTCTAAAGGTATTCTAACATTTTGATTTTGTGGATCTTTGGCACTTACAGGGTTTGAATCTTGCAATAATATGTATCCTGTCAACAATGCAATAGTTATTGATAAAAATGCAACTATGCTAATAAGAATAAAGAAGCCGCTTTTGTTTTCCAATTCTATGCCCCCTTTATCTACGTTTTGGAATTGTCTTATAATGGGCAAAACAATAAAACAGACTTTACATAATAGCAATGCCTAATTGATGTTATTTATCATGGAAAAATATTCTACTCTTGTACTGTATTACTTTTTCAACTATTTCCTCAACACTTTCGGCAACAACTAATTTCTTGCCATTTGTTGTAGTAATAACAGTATCTGGAGTCTTTTCAAGAGTTTCGATATACTCGCAATTTAGAACAAATTTAGAACCATCTAACCTCGTTATATTAATCATAATATTTCTACCTCAAAAACTCAATAGTAATTTTATAGTTTTTCGAAAATAATACTCTTTAATGTAAGTTTATATGTGAAATCTATAAGCATTTGTAGTGTTTTAGACTTAAAATGTATTTTTTGTAATAATTTGAATGGTAAAAAATTAAGATTTTCTTGTCTTTAATTCTATTCTACCTAAGGTGGAGAAAATCCTTCACCTTAGGTAGAAAACTTTCAATTTTTTTAAATTTACGCTTTTTTATTTACTACTATCGTTTTAAGTTAACCAATTCCTGAAGCATTTCATCTGATGTGGTAATAATTCTGCTATTTGCCTGGAATCCTCTTTGGGTTATAATCATATCACTAAACTCTCTGGAAAGGTCAACATTTGACATTTCCAAAGTCCCTGGGTTTAATGTTCCCACACTACCCATACCTGCTCGTACAGCCTTGGTAAAATCACCTGAGTTGGTAGTTGGAAGGAACATGTTGTTTCCAACTTTTTGTAACCCTGCCGGGTTTTCAAAGGATGCTAAAGCTAACATACCTAAAGGCTGCTGCTGACCATTACTGTAAATTCCAGTTATTATTCCATCAGCGCCTATATT
>JAAYTS010000032.1 GCA_012517995.1 Clostridium sp. | reverse complement strand
TTTTTCAATAGCTTATTTTGTTATGCAAAAAACAAGCACCTTGGTTTAAATTACCAAAGTGCTTGTTTTTTGATTAAGTTATTTTTGTTTTAAAAGTATAAATTTGTATTTAACCCTCTTAGCAATTGTTAAATATTAGTGATTATTTTAGCCCGATTTAATTTTTGAAGTCCACAACAAGCTTATTTTGTTATGCAAAAAAAGAAGCACCTTGGCTTTAATTACCAAAATGCATCTTTTTAGATTAAGTTATTATTGTTTAAAAAGTATAAATTTGTATGTGACGCTTGCTTTACTTGTTAAATATTAGTTCGTTTTTTAGCCCGATTGAATTTTTGCAACTTACAACTTACAACAACCTAATAATTTTAATCCCACCAAAAAGATATTATGTCGGATTCTTCTTGTTCTCTTATAATTTCTTCAATTTCCTCAGAGGGAAAACCTGATTGTAAAAGTATTTCTTTAGTTAACAGGATATCTCCTTCTAATTCTTCCTCTCGCTTTTGTAAAAGTAAAAGTTCGCTTCTTTTGCTTTCATCTTTCGGAAGCTTTACAACTAAAGTATCGGAATAATCATCCCTAACATTGTCAACATATACAATAGCAGCACCTTTATTATAAAGAAGCTCAACAAATTCCAATGCCTTGAGAGTATTTTTAAATCTATTTCCAGCTAATGCACTAGGGTTAACACTATTTTTTAACCATTCCCTCGCTTCAAACATGTAATCCCTCCTTTGCTTTTAATGTAAAGTTTATATTAATCAAAGAATACTCTCGCTTTTTTTCTTAAATCTCCCTCTGGGTCTAATCTTTTTATTTCATCGTAATTACTAACATGTAATATTGGTTTAATATAATCTCTTAATTGAACTAGTTGTTCATCGGTATAGTTATTTATGTTTTGTGTTAGTTGAAGATAAACAGCAACTCTATTTCCAAATTTAATTTCTTCAATATTATAACAGGGCGCTTTATTCTTTATTGAATCAATTCCGCCTAGCTTTTCAATATGTTTTTCAGTTAAAATATTCCCCCAAAAATACCCCCTTGCTTTGCAATCAAATTCAATTGAAAATGAAGTAAACGAATACCCTTGTATACCTTCGTAAATTGTAGAATTTGGCGTTATTGTTGCATGAGGAAAACCAACATTTACATATCCAACAACTCCATTTAATTCTTTAAAGATACTTAAAAATATACTCTTTATTTCTACCTGTACATCATTGGGTATCTTTCCATTAAAAAGTCTTAAGTTAAGTGAAAGAGACATATTATTTGCGAGTATTTTATTTTTATATAATTCATCCTTGTAAGCATAGTCAAAAGTTATACTTAAAGCAAATTCAGGTTGATTCAGCTCTTCATATAAAATATAACTAAACAGTAAATGCCGTATTTCATTGTTATAAATCATATTAGTTAATTTATCCCAATTTCTTAAATTATATTGCATCTTTTTAAATCTACCATCATACTTTTTTATTAATATAGATATATCCATATTGTACCTTGTCACAAAAATCCCAAGTATTTTATTCACCAAATTAATAATCTGTTGACTTTTATTCCTTAAACTATCAAATGTACAAACATCAATATAAACTGATTTTTCAAAATTTGGCATGATTACCTCCCCTTTAAGGATTTCCTTTAGTACTACCCTTAGTTATTTATTATACTTATGAATATTCATTGTTTATCGTTGTATTATTAATTTATTAATAACATTGACCTTTCTTAGCTCTGAAAACTTGTCAAATATAATCAAGGCACTTTTACCCATAATTTTGGATACACTTTCTTTTGGAGTAATTCAAACACATATATACATGATTTTACCGATGCTTACCTCCACCACTTCAACATTCTCATATTCACATAATGTCCTTA
Organism: Clostridium sp.; assembly: GCA_012517995.1. Taxonomy (GTDB): domain Bacteria; phylum Bacillota; class Clostridia; order Acetivibrionales; family Acetivibrionaceae; genus Herbivorax. Next base: position 1,826 of record JAAYTS010000032.1, on the reverse strand, counting down.
ATATATTCCCACTCTCTTTACTATGTTCCTTAAACATATTTTTATCCGATATTTGGGAATAAACATAATATGATAGCTGCATTCCGCTCTAGCATGTGATAAACTATTTATATTTGAAGTCCTCCTATGCTTTTGATTTTAGCTGACGAAACTAATCTAATTTAGCATGGGAGGACTTTTATATCATGCCTCATGATACTTTCTGTCCTAACCCGCATGGTGGGTGGCTTAATATTTAAGTTAATTACCTTAATAGTATTAATTCTGTACCTAATTTAAATCCTCCACTAGCTGCGGGTAATAATATTAAATCATCTGCAACCCCTATACCAGTCACATTATTTCCTACTGCATACACAACCAATCCTGTACTGCCAATTATCACAACACCTCCTGCTGCTGTTAATAGTATTTTATCAAATGGACTCAAACCTCTGTTAGGATCAAGTGTAGGATTAGCAAGATCACCATAACTAGGCATTGGTTCAGGAGGACCTGCATAAGGATTTGGTGTTGGCATTGGTTGTATCGCTGCTGGTTTTTCTGGAACTGTATTGGGATTAGTTGGAAATTGTAATACAGTTGATTTTTTATTTTGGTTTGAAGCATCTTTATTATTGTTTTTGCTTGAACGTTCAAAAGCAACTGGGTTTTTTTTAGAGTTCTTTTTGTCATCATATTTAACCTTGTAATAAAGCATACCATTTTCTAATAAATTTATATTAGCATTACCTGATCTAACAGTAACAGTTGCTTCTCTGCCAAAAACAGTTGTTTTAAACGGCTCAATATATAATCTTGGCGCTCCTGATTTAAGTTTTATATTACCATTATAATTATGGCTTGCCGTAATATATCTTTGTAATTGGTCTCTACCTTCTCCACCAACTTCATTCCATCGAATTGTATCATTTTTTACTTCCCAAACTTCACATGTTTTTAAATCTACCAAATCAGCAAACCCATCAGTTTTTCCTGGTTTTAATCCGCCACCTTTTATAGTGTATTCAACAACTAATCCATATTTCTTTGATGCTAGTTGCTGTACTTCACTATGTACATTTCCGAATTCTCTCATTACACTATATGTTGTTTTAACAATTCCCATAACAGCTGCTTGATCCCAGCCATCATTATTCCAATCAATATCCCCTAATCCCAAAGCATACCAAGTCTGATCACCAACTAAACCATCTACTAAAAAATCATCTTGCTTGTTTTTCATATCACTTTGATACATCAGTACAGCATGAAGTGTATTATCACCAAAAAGTCCATCTATAGACAATCCTTTGTTATCCCTTCCATAATACCCCAATTCACGAAGTCTCTTTTGTAATATAGCGACATCAAGATTATATGTATTGGCGTTATATGAAAATATATCTCCCTGTCTTCTATGACCCGTTGGATCAAAGTACATAATAGGCTCATTGGCACAATACGCATATAAATTTAAACTAAGTGGATCATTTGGGTCACCCCTATATGTGTCCTCTTGCAAGAATCTTGCTATCTTTGGATCATACATTCTTGCATTCAGATAATAAAGACCTGTCTCTTCATCATATTGATAGCCTGCATAAGTAATATTATTGTTTACATTTCCTGTAGACTCTAATATATTACCAAATGGGTCATAATAATATGTTGCATCAACACTTCCTGTATTTGCATTTATCAACGCTGTTACATCTGCATGCCCGTTATACACATAGTAGTAAGAATCTTCATCAACATCTCTCATTAGTAGATTAATTCCATATAAGTTTCTTGCTACCTGATCTCCAGTCCCATCTACTTCAAGTACTACTTTGTCATACTCA
>JAAYTS010000031.1 GCA_012517995.1 Clostridium sp. | reverse complement strand
AGATGGAAACGAAGATGCAAATGTAGGTAAAGATGAAGATAAAAATACTGATGAAGATAAAAATTCAAACAAAGTTAAGTCCATTGACTTTACACTTAAAGATTTTAATGGAGATGAAGTTTCACTGTCAGACTACAGGGGAAAATTGGTTATTTTAAATTTCTGGGCTTCATGGTGTCCGCCTTGCATAGCTGAAATGCCGGACTTTGACAGTGTAAACAAGGAACTTACAGAAGATGACGATGTAGTAATATTAACTGTTAATTTAACAAATGGATATAGAGGAGAGACTGAAGAAGTAGCCAGAGAATTTATAAATAAAAATGGATATACCCTTCCAGTTCTTTTTGATACAGAGGGAGTTGTTGCCCAAAACTATGGTATAAGGAGCATACCCACAACATATTTTATAGACAAAGAGGGATATGTTGTAAATGGTATTTCAGGAATGGTAGATAAAGATTTTGTTTTAGAAGCCATTGAAATATATAAATAGATTGTAATATATAAATAGCAAGTCTAATAACATTTATGGAGAGGTGTGTTATGAAAAATAGTATTTTGTACATCAATGCTAAAGACTTTGAAGATGTTGTACTAAAAAGTGACGTACCTGTGATTCTTTATTTTTATTCTGATGACTGTCCCCCATGTTATGCCTTCGCTCCTGTGTTTGAAAGGACTTTTGAAAGGTATTCAGACAAAATAAAGTTTGTGAAAATATATCGTCAGCATAATAGGGAATTGGCAGAAAAACTCAAAATATTGAGCAGCCCCACGGTGCTTTTTTTCAGGGATGGCAAGGAAGTATGTTCAAGATTAAACGGATATATAAGTAATCCGGAACTTAAAGCTGGCGTTGAAAATGTTATTGGAGGAGTTTGTTCAAGGAAAGAGAGAGAAAAGGTATATTGTGATGTACTGATTTTAGGCGGAGGACCTGCCGGGTTGTCGGCGGCTATATACGCTGCACGGGCAAAGTTATTTACAGTAGTTGTAGATGAAGGACTTGTAGGCGGGCAGGTGGCATCAACCTTTCACGTGGCAAACTATCCTGGTACAAATGGAGTGGTAAGAGGTATAGATTTAATGGATAACATGAAAAAACAAGCAGAGGATTTTGGGACAGTTATAGATGATATGAAGGAAGTGACCAAATTAAATCTTGAAGGGGAAGAAAAGCTTATAAAAACTGAAGATACTGATTATTATGCAAAGGCAGTTATTATTGCAACAGGTGCTACACCCAGAAAACTTCCTGCAAAAGGAGAAAGGGAGTTTAGAGGTCGTGGTGTGCATTATTGTGCCACATGTGATGGTGCTATGTATCAGGATGCAAATGTTATTGTAGTGGGTGGGGGCAACTCTGCTGTTGAAGAAGCTGTTTTTTTAACCAGGTATGTAAAGCATGTTACCCTTATTCATCAACTGGATTATTTTCAAGCTTCAAAAGCAGCACAGGATGAGCTGTTTAAAAACCCCAACATAAGCATTATTTGGAATAGTCAGATAAAAGAGATTTTAGGAGAGAATTTTGTTAATGGCGTATTAATAGAAAATGTGAAAACAAAGGAAACACAAGAAATTGAAACTGACGGGGTTTTTGTATACATTGGAATGGAGCCTAAGACAGATTTTCTTGAAGGAAAAGTTGGAATAAATGAATATGGATATATTACCACAGATGAAGATATGCAGACAAACATTCCAGGTGTTTTTGCAGTAGGAGATGTGAGAGAAAAAAAGGTGAGACAAATAGCTACTGCCACAGGGGATGGAGTGATAGCAGGTGTTATTGTGGAGAAGTATTTAGCAGAGAAATAAGGGAAACATCTTATTTTTACTGGTAAAGCTTGAAAAACATTTACTTAAAATATACAATAAGTATACAATGTAATAAGAAATAAGCCGATAACTAACAAGAAATGTATTAATGGTTTAATAAAATAATTGGCTGTTTAATAATTGGCTGTTTTTAAAAGCAATTAAAAAAATAAACAAGGGGATAATAGTATGTACAATGTGATAATAATAGGAAAAGGTCCTGCAGGTATATCCGCTTCTTTATATACTGTAAGAGCAAACTTAAAAACTCTTGTAATAGGGCAAAATGATAGTTCACTTTTAAAAGCAGAAAAAATTGAAAACTATTACGGTTTTTCAGAAGTGATAAGCGGCAATAAGCTTTTAGAAGAAGGAGAAAAGCAAGCAGCAAGATTGGGAGTTGAAATAATTAATGATAAGGTTATTTCAATACAGCAGGACAAAAATTTCAAAGTTTTTACTTCAGATGGTGAATATGAAGCTGAAGCAGTATTGATAGCTACTGGTCAGCCACAAAAAAAAGTAAGAATAGATAATTTAGAATACTATGAAGGAAAAGGTGTAAGCTACTGTACCACATGTGATGGTTTTTTCTATAACAATCTTAAAGTAGGTGTGGTAGGATACGGTGATTATGCTGTACATGAAGCAATTGAACTAAAGGCATTTACAAAGGATATAACCATATTTACAAATGGAAAAGACCTTGAAGCAAAAGGGAAATATAAAGAAGAAGCACAAAGGTTTAATGTAACTACCAAGCCAATTTACAGGGTTGATGGTGGAGAAGTTTTACAAAAGATATTTTTTAAAGATGGAACAAGTGAAGATATTGACGGTCTTTTTGTAGCTTATGAAAGTCCTTCAAGTGCAGATTTTGCAAGAAAACTGGGAATTGTCACTAACAATAATGCTATAGAAGTGGATGAAAATCAACAGACAAACATTCCAGGGGTTTTTGCAGCAGGTGATTGCACAGGAGCTTTTAAACAGATATCAACGGCTGTTGGTCAGGGAGCCGTTGCAGGCAGGAAAATCATAGAGTATATAAGAAGTTTGTAATATCAAAAATTAAGGAGGTTTTACAATGAACGTTAAAATTTATTCAACACCAACATGTCCATATTGCATACAGGCGAAGAAGTATCTTGAGGAAAAAAATGTTCAGTTTGAGGAATTTGATGTTTCAAAGGACAGGGATGCTGCTAGTGAAATGATTAATAAATCCGGTCAAAGAGGTGTTCCTGTAATTGATGTAAATGGAGAAATTATAGTAGGATTTGATAAAGGGAAGCTTGATAGTCTGATTTCAGAATAATGTTTTAAAGTTGGTTATATACCAAAGGGACAATATAAAAAGGGCTGTGACACTAAGGGAATGGTGCACAGTTCTTTTTTTATCTTGGATTAATTCTGAGCAAATATGTTTTGTATTAGTGATAAAGACAAAATAGAATTTGTAAAAGTTAATGGCGAAAACATTGATAAATATCAGTGGGAGATTTTACCGGAAGTTGCTGATAAAGAGAAAAATATAAAAAATAAAAAATATAAAGGTTTGTATGTTTATCAGTTTGTATTGAAGGCTGAAAGAATTGAAGGTAACGATGAAAAATCTGTGTCCTTAGATTCTATTGAAATAATGATAAATAATGAAACTCACGTACTAAATGTTAATAAAAATATTGAAATAATTTCAGCGTATGATTATGACCCTGAAGTCACTGTACGTAATGGCCAAGAAATAACTGATGTTGAGTCTATTCCTATTGCCATTAGTAGTATTGATACCCCTATAAGATTAGGTTATGAGGTAATGACGGAGGAAATAAAATTAAATAAAAAACTGCATGTTTTTAACAGGGGGCAGTTTGCATTATAATCCTTTAAACCGATATGAAGAATATCTGGAAAAAATTAATTCTGACTAACCTGGTAAAGGGGTAATAAGTTGTTATGATAAAAAAATCATTAATTATTTTAAGTTGAATATTGAGGAATTCCCTTACTGCTATTGCTAAAACGTTTTTACCTTTTGGAATTAGGTGTAGTAACATACAGAATTCCACTTTTGCAGAGGTAGTATTGAAAAGGAAGATTTATTGTGATATATTTTAATAAAGATACATAATATTCATTATTTTTCACAGCAGGAATATTACTGATATACCAAATGGAGGATTAAAAGGAAGAATGTAGATGTAAAATTATTGGGTAATTTGCATTGGGGAGCCTGAAACCCTTGAAGATAAAGGGGTGTAATATGATGTTGATACTTAAAAAAAGCATAAAAAACAGTGAAAAAACGATGTTTTTTGATAAAATCAGGCGAAAAAAGTGCCGTCAAAAAAATCTTATACAGCTTGGTATTAAAGGGTTTTAGCCAAAAGAGCTGTTGAAGTGAAAGATCCATTAAAACAAGGATTGAAACTTGTTTTCGCTTTGTGTTCTTCAACTTCTCTGCAAAGTTGAAGTGAAAGATCCATTAAAACAAGGATTGAAACAACTAAATTCACATTTTATTGCTTTTCAAAATCTAAGGTTGAAGTGAAAGATCCATTAAAACAAGGATT
>JAAYTS010000187.1 GCA_012517995.1 Clostridium sp. | reverse complement strand
CTTACCTCAGAAGGATAAATTTCATGAAGCCAATACTTTTTAGTAAAGCTTTCTCTAATATAATTATTTAAGCCATTAACGCTTTTTTGAGTATTTGCATTTTCCTGTATATGCCAATCTTTATCTCCAAGATAGTCTGAAAACATGTCAATTGTGGCACCAACTAAAGCATTTAAATTACGGGCACTTTTTCTCTTTTCTCTGTACAATATGTATGCCTTTGCTGTTTTGGCATGTCCATTTTCAATTAGTACCTTTTCAACAATATCCTGAATTTCTTCTACCTCTGGTTCTTTATCTTTATAAAGTTCCCCTGCCATTTTAACTACTTGACTGCTTAATTTTTCAGCTAGAGCAAAATCATTTCCACCACAAGCATTAGCGGCTTTATAAATTGCCCAAGTTATTTTTTCAGGCTGAAACTTCTCATATCTTCCATCTCTTTTTGTAATTTTTGTAATCATTGAGGCATCTCCTTTTTTGTATAATAGTTTTTTAGAAATGAATTTAGATGGTTTTAATTTTTTCATTAAAAACAACTTAAAAATTAAAACTAATTCTTAAGTTATTCTTCAAAGCATTTGTAATGCAACAACTATATGTTGATGTGCAAATTATATCACACACAATATATAGTGTCAAGGAGTTATTTTCATATATATTAAATTTTTTTAAAAGGCTGAAAGTTTTTCCGCCAATTTAACAGCAGCATATGCATCTTCTGAATATCCATCTGCCCCAATTTCTTTTGCATAATCAGAATCTACAACAGCACCTCCAATCATTATTTTTGCCCCAACTCCTTCTTTTTTAGCCAACAAAACAACTTCCTTCATTTCCACCATGGTAGTTGTCATAAGAGCGGAAAGCCCTATAATATCTGCCTTTTCTTTCTTTGCCGTATCCACTATTTCTTCTGCGTCCACATCTTTTCCTAAATCAATCACTTTAAAACCGTAGTTTTTCAGCATAAGACCTACAATATTTTTACCAATATCGTGTATATCTCCTTTAACTGTTGCCAGCACAACACATTTTTTATTTTCCTTTGTGTCTCCTTTTATAAGAAGAGGCTCAACAACACTAAATGCTTCTTTCATAGCTTGAGCACTTTGGATTAGCTGTGGGAGAAAGTATTCTTTTTTATCGTATAAATCCCCTACTTTTGTTATTGCAGGGATTAAGTAATCATCAACTATTTTAGAAGGTTCATTTCCCTCTTTAATTGCAGCACTAATAAGTTCTTTTATATTTTCCCTATCTCCTGTTAGCACACCCTTATATATTTTGTCCAATGTGCTTAAATTGGATTTTTCCTCTGCTGCTTTTTCTTCAGCCTTTTCCTTTTCATTTTTTTTGCCGCTAAACTTTTCAATATACTTAGCACTGTTTTTGTCCTTTGCCATAAGGACATCACAAGCCATTTTTATACTCATTAAAATTTCGCTTGAGGGATTTGATATAGCCATTGTAAGACCTTTACCTATGGCCATAGAAAGAAATGCTGTATTAACCCAGTTTCTTTCTGGAAGTCCAAAGGATACATTAGAAAGTCCCACAATTGAACCTGTTCCAAATTCATTTTTACACCATTTTATTACTTTTAGCGTTTCTATAGCAGCATTTTGGTCTGAAGATACTGTCATAACAAGACCGTCAACTATTATATCTTCTTTGCCAAAACCATATTCAAAAGCTTTTTTATATACATACTCAATTATTTCACATCTTTTCTCCCAAGTCTCTGGTACCCCTTCATCATTTAGAGGAAGGAGTATAAACATGGCACCATATTTGGCAGCTATGGGAAGTAATTTCTCTATTTTTTTCTTTTCAGCAGAAATAGAGTTAATTATTGCCCTTCCAGGATACACCCTAAGTGCTGCTTCTATAACCTCAGGAGAAGATGAATCAATGCAAAGGGGTGCTTCAACTATAGTTGAAAGAAACTGAACAGTATCAATCATTGTTTTTTTCTCATCAATTCCTGGCATTCCCACATTCACATCAAGTATCTTTGCACCTTTTTCAATTTGTTCAGATGCAAATCTTCTAATTTCGCTTGTCTTGCCTTCTTTAAGTTCTTCTTGAAGCTTCTTTTTCCCTGTTGGGTTTATTCTCTCACCTACCACAACAACTGGTTCATCAAAACCAGTGAAGACTGTTTTTCTGGCTGATGTTACACAGCTTACCTTTTTAGCAGAAGGTCTCTTTGGTTTAAGGGATTTTATATTTTCCTTAATCTTTTCAATATATAGCGGTGATGTTCCACAACAGCCTCCTAAAAGATTTACACCTGCTTCTACAAAATCCTTCACATATGATGAAAATTCCAATGCATCCATGTCAAACTCAGTCTTTCCATTTACAAGCCTTGGAAGACCGGCATTAGGCTTTGCCAAAAGAGGCACTTTAGCATATGGCTTCATTTCCTTTATAACTTCTATCATATCTTTAGGACCTGTTGAGCAATTACATCCCACAACATCTGCCCCAAGACTTTGAAGAGTTATAAGTGCAGTTATAGGGTCTGTACCTGTTAAAGTTCTTTTGCTTTCATCAAATGTCATACTGACACAGACAGGTAAATTGCAGCTTTCTTTAACAGCTATTAGGGCTGCTCTTGCCTCTTGAATGTCAACCATTGTTTCAATTATAAATAAGTCCACTCCACCTTCTAAAAGCCCTTTTACCTGTTCTTTGTATATATTAACTGCTTCTTCAAAAGGCATATCCCCAAAGGGTTCTATAAATTGACCTGTTGCCGCAATATCCCCTGCAACATACCCTTTGTCTCCTGCTGCTTCCTTTGAAATCTTAGCCAAATCCCTATTTATTTCTACTACTTTATCTCCTAATCCAAATTCAGAAAGTTTTAATTTGTTTCCGCCAAAAGTACAGGTATACACAACATTAGAACCTGCTTCTATGTAACTTTTTTGAATATCCATTAAAATTTTTGGATTTTCCAGTGCCCACTTTTCAGGAGAAACACCTAAAGGCATACCCCTTTTTTGCAGCTCTGTTCCTGTGGCACCATCTAAAATAACAATATTGTTTTGGATAAAATCTCTAAATAATTGTTTGTTCATATTACTCAATCCCCTCTATTCCAGCAATAGCTATAACAGATTTTTCTGGAATAAGCATATATTTTTCCGTAAGCTTAATTTCCAGTTTTTTTAAGTTTAAAATATCGTATATTATTTTTTGATTAGACAATAAAAGATCCCCATAGCCTGGGCTGTATCTGCTTTTGGTAAGCTTTTTACCTTCTCTTCTTATCTCTTTATTTATAAATTCAACCATCCAGTCAAGTCCAGCATCTACTATTTGAGATGCCAAAGAGTCAAGTATCAGCGCAAAATCAGCATTTTCATTTTTTATTTCCTGTTGTATTTTTTTTATTATGCCACTTCCTAATGTAGTTGCCATAAATACAACTTCCATGCTGTTTTCTAAAAGCTTTGAAAGGCTTTTGCTTTCTAAAAATATATCATCAAAAATTTTTATTCCATTTTCTTCATGGGATTTTATTTCATACCTTCCATAGACACCTTGGATATTGCACAGCGTAAGACCTTCTTCAATCATTGCATCTATTTTTTTTCTGTATTCTTCACTTATAACGGTGGTGGTTTTTCTATATCCAAGCCTGGTAAGAACCATGCCGACATCAAGCCTTGAAGGTATATGCCCAAAATATTTAAGTTTTCCTTTTTCTTTCATAGGCCATAAACTCCCATAATTTTTTTAAGTATTATTATATTATATATTATATTTTTAAAAAATCAATGTACTTTCCAACAGAAATAAGATTACCCTATAACATATTCAGCGCCTATAGTATTAAATTT
>JAAYTS010000341.1 GCA_012517995.1 Clostridium sp. | reverse complement strand
CAAAGGCAGTGCAGGTACAAAGTCGCATCAAGCAGTTGGAAAAACTAGACCGTATAGAGGTAGATGAGTTGGACAACAGTGCCCTGCGCATTAAGTTTCCCAAGGCACCTCACTCAGGCGCCATTACCGTCAAGGGAACCGGCGTAAGCAAGTTCTATGGCAGCCATCACGTGTTAGACGATGTCAACTTTGCAATAGCACGTGGTGAGAAAGTTGCTTTTGTAGGCAAGAACGGTGAGGGTAAGACAACCATGGTGAGGATTATCCTCAATGAACTGGAGCATCAGGGCAAGGTCGAACTGGGTCACCAGGTCAAGATCGGATATTTCGCGCAAAACCAGGCCGACAAGCTGGATCCCAGTCTGACAGTGCTCGAGAGTGTAGATCGTGTGGCAGTGGGAGATATCAGGACCAGGATACGCGACCTGCTCGGAGCCTTCCTTTTCGGGGGCGAGGCTGTTGACAAGAAGGTTGCTGTACTGTCGGGAGGAGAGAGGACAAGGCTTGCAATGGTTATGCTCCTGCTTGAGCCAGTCAACTTCCTGATCCTCGATGAGCCGACCAACCACCTTGACATGAGGTCGAAGGACATCCTCAAGCAAGCCCTCAAGGACTTTGAAGGAACAGTGCTTGTCGTATCCCACGACCGGGACTTCCTCGACGGGCTTGTAAACAAGATGTATGAGTTTGGCAACAAAAAGATCCGCGAGCACCTCGGAGGCGTATATGAGTTCCTTGCAGCCAAGAAGATGGAGTCGCTTAGCGAACTCGAACTCAATCCCGCGGTTCAGGCCCGTCGGGAGGAGAAAAAGGAAAGTGCCGAACCAGTTGACGGAAAGCAGAGATTTGAAGAACTTAGGGAGTACAACCGCAAGGTCAGGCGAGTTGCAAACAAGATAGAGGACAAGGAAAAGCTGATTGCCAAACTAGAGGCAAGGATTGCAGAGATGAGCCAGAGGTTGGCTGAGCCTGCCGAAGGTGATGATGTGGCCACCCTTGTCAAGGAGTATGACAAGATGAATGTAGAACTGGAGAAGGCCATGCAGGAATGGGAGACCCTCCACAATGAGTTAAGTGAACTGGAAGGAAAATAAGCGCTTAAGGGCATAGATATGAAAGAGAAAAATATAGTATTCGGTATAAGAGCCGTAATTGAGGCTGTCGAGAGTGGCAAGAGCCTTGAGAAGGTGTACATACGTGCAGGACTGCAGGGAGACCTCAGCCATCAGTTGTTCAATGTACTCAAGGAAAATCATATAGTGTGGCAGACAGTGCCCGCTGAGCGCTTGGCCAGATTGACCACAGGCAACCACCAGGGAGTAGTTGCCGTGATGTCGCCCATCGAGTACCATGACATCAGGGAGGTTGTGGAAAACAGCCTTGCCATAGGCAAGGTGCCTTTGGTACTGCTACTCGATGGAATCACCGACGTAAGGAATTTTGGAGCAATAGCCCGTAGCGCTGCCTGTGCCGGAGCCGATGCGATAGTATTGCCCGAGAAAGGCAGTGTTCAGGTCAATGCGGATGCCATTAAGACCTCGGCTGGAGGTCTCTTCAATATCCCTGTTTGTAGGTCCAAAAACCTTTGGTTTGTTTTGAAATTCCTCAAGGAAAAGGGCTTTACAATCCTTGGAGCTTCGGAAAAGAGCGACTATCCTTATTACAAGGCAGACCTTAGAGGTCCGGTCGCCATCGTGATGGGATCGGAGGACAAGGGTATCTCCTCTCAGGTGCACAAGATGATAGATAGCTATGTATCAATACCTTTGAAGGGTGAGATAGAGTCGTTGAACGTATCTGTAGCAGCAGGAATTCTGATCTTCGAGGTGCTGCGTCAGCGTGCTCAGTAGTCAGCTTTAACATTGGTAATCAATCAGTTGCCGGGACAGACCCTCTGAACCCCGCTAAAAAATTCATGCAAAAGGCAAAAGATTAAAATACGTAAACATCACTTAAAAATAGCTTAACAAGAGGAT
>JAAYTS010000301.1 GCA_012517995.1 Clostridium sp. | reverse complement strand
TAATTTACCTTCAAGTTCTATATATCCATATAATTCATTATGATATTCTTCATTTGATTCACCAAAGGCAAGAAAATTCACTTCATTTAATGATGGATAAGGTAAATTAGGATGGTGAATTTGATGTCTGATATATTCTGTCAAAGTAATATTTGATGAATTGCCTGCACTTCCATCACTCTTCATCTTAATATATTTAATCGTATCTTTCCCAGCTTTGAAATCATTTAATTTACCTTCAAGTTCTATATATCCATATAATTCATTATGATATTCTTCATTTGATTCACCAAAGGCAAGAAAATTCACTTCATTTAATGATGGATAAGGTAAATTATGCTTTTCTATTTGAATAATATTAATTTGGTCATTTTCGTCTTTTATAAGTTTTAAATCATCGAAATCTAATAGTTTTACAATTGCCGGACTATGAGTTGTAAGAATAATTTGAGTATTATCAGTATTCGATAATGTTTTAAAAGCTTCAATTAATTTCCTTTGATGTTCTGGATGTTGTGATGTTTCTGGTTCTTCAATTGCATAAATAATATTCGCAACATTTCTCTCTAGTTGTCTTCTTTCTGCTTCTGCTCTAAAAAAGTTAATAAGAATAAGCCTTTTTACTCCACTACCTCTTTTGTTTATTGGAATATCTTCATCACCAGAAATCGTAACATTTTTAAAAACATCAATCCATTTTAGATTTTCTACTGGTGGAATTACAGGATTTAAGCTATTTGCAACTTCTGGATTCATTTCCCTTAATTTATCCAATGTCCTATTAGCTACTTCATTTAATTTGCCTCTTACTTCCGTAGCTATTTCATTGAATTTTCTTTTAAGTTTATCATCGTTTAGAATTTGTTTAACAGCCTCTTTTAATGGGTCTTGTACCTCGCTATCTCCATCACTATTCTTTCTGTCCGATTGAAATAGAGCATAATGTGGCATATAATTTTTTAGTTGATTCCATATATTTTTTGCATCTTCTTTTGTAACATCTATTTCAACATCATTTAATTGCAAGTCATTTGAAAAATATTCCCAAATTGCTTTTCTTATAACTGCACTTTTTGTTCTGTCGCCACATTTAATATTATTATCATCAAGAATACTTCTTAATTCTGAAATTTTTTTTGACAATAAATCAGAGCAAGAAGGGTTAGTAGGGTGGGTCGCTTTAATATAGACTTTTTCCTTCCCAGCATTCGGGTATTTTTTTATTATTTCTAAATATCCTTCATTATTCAGTAAATACTCGTCCGAAAGACTAGTTGGATTGGTAGCATCAATTGTCAATGATGTAGGGAAATCATCAAAAACAACTGATATTACTATTTCGGTATTTCCTTGTTCGATTTCTGATTTATTAATATCATCTTTGTCAATCTTTATTATTCCTTTATTTTCATTGAAAAAAATATCTAATGATTCCAGAACTGATGATTTGCCAATATCGTTTTTACCGACAAATACAGTCAAGTCTTTAAAATCAATAGTAGTCTCCTGTCGATAACTTCTGAAATTTTTTAATCGAACTTTCTTGATTTTCATTGTTAGGATACTTTTTAAGTTTTTATGTGTCATAAACGTTAAAAAAATTCACGTTTTTTTCTTTTATGCAACTATCCGAAAGTCTTGGTACATCTGGTTTAGAAGCGTATTTATTTGCCTTATTCGGGTAGTGCTTTTTTGCGTTTGGTTTGCAATTTTGCGCATCTCATGTTTGAAACCCGTTGATAACAAGGGGTTTACGAAAATGTCTTTTTGTAATAAGACAGACCACAGCCAAACCCACCCTTGTTTGGTAACTACATAATAATTAGACTTATCCATCTTTTTCACCAAGCCCCGCTCTTTCAATTTATTCAATTCATAACGGATTTTTGCGGTTTTTGGAATTTGGTTAAATTCTTTTTGCAAATCATTGGTCCGAAATCCAAAGGTGACATACTTTGGGCGTAACAATATTCGTAGTAATTCAACCTGGAACTCATTCCTTAAATCAGGGGCGGCAACCCGTTGGCCATTCTCCTTGATTATGGGTTTGTTCAAAAAGCCCGTATCGTCAAACAGGTGGGGGTCTGTCTTGCTTAATGCCTCAAAATAGCGGTTGTTGCATCCATGCGAGTACCATCCATATGTCTGTAAATTCCAGACTGCTTTTTTTAATTTTCGCCCGGGCAACTCCGGGGAGTTTATCGTGGTCTCTACACGGAGCAACCAACCGCCTTTATTGTACATTTTTATTGAGTTGCTTTTGTGCCAATGTTTTATCGTTGCTTGTTTTTTCACCCTGTACAGCCTCGTGGAGGTTTGCTTATAAACCCGTTTTGCATCGAATATGGTATGCAGGTTATCGGGGTACCCAATAACGTGTTGTTCAGCTAACAGGTGACCAAACAAGCTGTCTAAATACCTTGGCGATTTGAATATTAGGTTCGAACATAATTCGGTTTGACCAATAAACCAGTTATGTGATAACAATTTGGAACATGTGGAACGGCTTCCTTTATGAAACCTGAAAAATACATTCATCCAATTGGTAATCCTGCCGGCAATCCACTCTCCTTCAGGTAAGGATGAAACAAGCTTTTTAAAATATTCTTCATCTGATACCTTTACAAAGGAATTGTCATGCATTTTATAATCAACACCTTCTTTCTCCAATTGTTGCTGAAGGATATAATGACCATTACAGAAAAACCTACAAGGGAAAGGCATATAACTTGATATCTTTAAACAACAAAAACCTAACTCCCTGTCGTGGAGGTATATGTAGTATTGTTTAATGGGTTTTTCTGTGATGTACAGCCTGTTGTACTTTCCCTTACCTTCTTTTCTATCAAATTCCCTTACTGTTGCTGATTTTACAAACTTGCGGGTGGCGAGGATACATAAAACTTTGTTTTTACCAAATGGTGGGGTTTGGTAATAGTTATCAAGTATATATTGCTTCTTGTCGCCATTGGTTCCTCCTATATTGTCCCACCAGATTATTGGTATATATTATTGGTTGTGGCATACTGTGTTATATGGGCATTTAATTGGTCTGTCAAGCAACGGATAACACCATTGGTGAGTTTGTCGAAATTCAAATTCTTTAATAATTGTACTATGTTGGAATCTTTGTAAGTGCCTTGTATATAACCATTAAACACTAATCTGTCAAAACAACTATATGCAAATGATATATGGTCTTCGTATTGTTTGTAAAAGGTATTTTTCATTTATCAAAGGTAAAACCTCTGAGTTATGCTGCAAAACCAGATTGGAACTTTAGTTCGCTAAAATTGAAAGATTTATTTTCATATCATCAAGTTTTTATTATTCCTGTCTTTTGCAGTCTGTAACAATCAAATGTGGATAAGTTGGTCCCATCATTGTACAAGCGTATGTTTCATTGTCATTTGGTTCTCGACAATTTAGATATATTTTTAAGTCTGGGACTTTAAACTCAGAATCAAGTTGGTCAGCATAATAGGTTCCATCTTCAAATTCTGCATTGTCAGCTATTTTTTTAGTGAAATCACAAAGGTTTCACCACAATCCATTCCCTTATTTACAACTGTAGCTTCGTATTGAAACTCTTCAGAGATATTATTATCATTTTCCTTTTCACAACTAATAATACACAATACTGAAATCAAGATTGATAATATAGCAAATCGTTTCATGGTTGTAAAATTAATTCATTTACTTTTCTAATAGATGCATTAAATGAGTCATGGTTGCTTTTGCTTGCCACTAACGGTCTCGGCTATGCG
>JAAYTS010000296.1 GCA_012517995.1 Clostridium sp. | reverse complement strand
CCCGCGAACTGACAAAAACTGTTGACCTGTTCCCACTAACCGATAATACTCGCAAAAACCATGCTCGACCTATCCCCGCGAACGAGCAAAACGAAAAATACAGACCAGACATCGAGGTGAGCCTATCGTTCCACGTTGAGACGGTCGTATTGATAACAAGGGCGAAAGAGTGAGTGCGCTGAAAGTCCTTATATATCAATGCTTTCAGCACATATGGGCCTAAAACCCATTGAACGAAAAACATGAAAATATCGCTTCGCGGAAACAAGTCCATAAAGGCGCTTTTTGATAGTCAAGTGGTCAGGTTAGATGTCATATCCCCGCGAGTGGCCGGGTTAGATGTCAGGGGTCGCGAGTGGTCAGGTTAGATGTTTTTTCGGAGTTTTTTGAGGTTGTGTGGTCAGGTTGGATGTTTGACAAACATTGCGGAAACTAAAAATAAGGAGGCCAATTATGAACGAAAAGTTTACACTATTTTTAAACGAGGTTCCGCCGAATCTTCAGGAGTTTGTTCTTGAATTAGACGATTATCTTTTGGGGAAAGAGTGCAAGAGAAAGATTGAACCTGCAAAGAACGGATATGTTACCACATATATGCTTCCGGGCTCAGGGAAATCATTATTGAATTATGTTTTTAGGAAAACAGGCATAAAGATAAGGATTTATGCCGCAGGTATAAGTGCCTATGATGCTATCTTGAATGATTTCCCAGATAAAATGAAAAAGGAAATCATTAAATCAGGTGATTGTAAAAAGCTGGTGGGCGGTACCTGTTCGCCTATATGTTCGGCAGGATATACCTTTATAATGGACGGAGTGGAATACAAGAAATGCAGAAGTATGGCTTTTCTGCATAAGATAGACGAAGAAAGTGCTGATTATATTCTTAAGCTAATAAAATCAGAATTGGAAAAGGTGTGATTGTAAAAAAAGCGCACCAGATGAAAGGAGCAGTATTGGCATGGATAATATGAAAATAATTAAACATTTTTATGAATATATCACTTCAAACAACTTGATTGATGAACTTTCTGATTACATTGCAGATAACTGTATTGTAAGAATAGGTGAAAGAATTATTCCGGTAGGTATAGAGGGTATGAAACAACATATGATTGAAGTTCGGAAAACTTACCCAGATTTGAAAATGAAAATTATTCGCCAATACACTGACGGCGATACAGTAATCTCAGAATTTATTATGGAGGGTACACATCTGGGTGAGTGGCTGGGCATGAAGCCCACTGGCAAAAAGCTGCGGATGACAGGTGTTGATATTGATAAGCTGATTGATGGAAAGATTGTTGAGCATGGCGGGGCAGTAAATACATTTGAAGCTCTGTTTGAAGAAGGAATCATTAAGCCGGCATAATGATGATTATATTTGAGCAGTAAAATGGGATACTGCTGATACTATGCTGAAAACAGAATTGGGGAGTTTATTGGCATGAAAAGTACGGAACAAATGCTCAGAAATCCTGATATCGCACCGTCAAGTGATGTTATTGCAAAGGCACTTGGAGAAGCGAACAACGCCTATATAAAGTTTATCAACGAAATTGCAAGCCACGATATTCAAATAGATTGGCGTTACTACAACGACGGAAAAGCGTGGTTGGCAAAGGGACTTTTCAAGTGGAGGGGCGTTCGAGGCGGTCAAAATGAAACAACTATTTTTTGGCTATCGATTTGGGACGGCTTTTTCAAGGTGACTATTTATATTCCCGAAAAAGCCCGTGCAGAGGTATTGAGTCTTCCGCTTGACAGTGAGGTTAAGCTAATGATATCGGATTCACAACAAATGGGAAAACTGAAATACTTTCCTATTGTTTTTGACTTGTGTTCGGACGAAATATTTGAGGCAGTTTTCTTGCTGGCTGATTTCAGGAAAAGCATAAAATAGGCGGTGAATATATGGAGATTAAAAAATACAGCAAAGCCGATGAATCCTTACTTTTTGACTTACTTGTTGATGAGGGAGATGAGTGGAGTGATTACCATGGGGTATAGAAAACCATGCTGACAAGAGTCTTGATTATGATGAAGAGTTGGTAAGACTCTTAGTTGAGAAAACAACTATATTTGAAAACAACGTGGTAGTGAGGTTTAAGTCAGGAATTGAAGTAGAAATATAAACGAGATTTGGAGACAGGCCGTCAATCAGGAGATAAATCATCGTCTTGGTTGGCGGTTTTCTCTGGAATAGCAATAAGGTTTACATTATTTTCAAAAGAGTAATCGAATCTGTATCGAATAGTATAAGCCCATCTTTCCTCATTTTTGCCAACTCACGAGATAAAGATGTACGTTGAACTCCGATTCTTTCAGCAAGCGCTTTTTTGGTTATATTTAATTTGATGTGGTTAGATTTTTGTTTTTTACTTTCGTAATTGAGATAGTTCATAATGCTTTCGCGTATTGTTTTATTGATATAATGCTTTATCTTATCTCCAAGAATGAATGCACGGTCGGAAGTAAGTTCCAAGTACGTTCGTAAAAAGCTAGGATTATTACAAAACAATTCAAACAACGCTTCTTTATCAATTTCTAATATATCCGTGGGCAATTGTGTTGATACAGTCATAGGATAATAAGGACTTTTTGAAAATAATAAGTTTCCGCCTAAAATATCATCTTTGTAAAACGCTGAGATTGTAAGCAGATTTCCAGATTCGTCAATGCGATCTACAACAACCTTGCCGGATAAGATTATTTCTAATTTAATGCATGTTTCTCCATCAAAATGAACAACGCTACTTTTCTTATAAGACGTAACTTTAAACTTTCCATTTTTTACGTTAGTAAGTATATCCTCATCTGATAAAGATTTTATCAGTGCTGTATTTCTGATTAAATTAATATTCTTAGTCATATAGAATCTCCCATGTGTTACCAAGGTAACACCTTTTTTAATATTATAGCGTTATAATATTAAAAATTCAATAAATGATGGGGGAATATTATGAAATTTATTATTAATGCAATACGTGTTTTATTTTTTGCACTATTCATATTTTTATTACTTAACGGTAAAATGATGCTTTGGCTTGCATTATATGCGGTAAGTCTCTTAGTAGCATTGCTATTTGGCAGAGTATATTGTGGTTATGTTTGTCCGATGAATACGTTGATGATTCCAACAGAAAGACTTTCAAAAAAGCTAAATCTACAGACGGATAAGTCTCCCAAGTGGCTTGGCTCTGGAAAATTTGCATGGTTCGCATTGGTGGGTAGCGTAGTAATAATGTTGCTTGCACAAAAATTGTTACATAAAAATATTCCCATCTTACTCATTTGGTTAGCTGTTTCGGTGCTTATAACACTTAGATATAAGCCGGCAGTATTTCATAATCTCATTTGTCCGTTTGGGCCGCTACAAAAAGTTTTTGGAAGATTTGCTAAGTTTTCAGAAAAGGTAAATAAAGAAAGTTGTATTGGGTGCAAGCTTTGTGAGAAAGTTTGTCCTTCCGAAGCAATAGAGGTTAAATCAACAGATAAAAAGGCTGAAATTGAAGCTTCAATATGTTTGCAATGTACTAATTGTCAACAGGTATGCCCGAAGGATGCCATTCACTACTCAAAATAGATATAATAGATATGATTGTTTTGTATTGTGACTAAGTTACATAATAATATTAAATTTATGATATAGTTTAAGCACTAGGAGGATG
>JAAYTS010000186.1 GCA_012517995.1 Clostridium sp. | reverse complement strand
GCAAAGAAAAAAGTAATTATATTTTTGATGTATTACTAAATAAATTTTAACGGAGCAAAGCCTGTTTAGCCTGTTTAAAAAGTCAAATTAAATTGTTTTCAGGAAAGATAGAAAAGTTGCACACTTTTACTTGACACAAACCCGATTGTATTTGATAGTTGATTTTTAAGGTTTTTTATGATAAATTGTATGTGAAAATTGGTAAAAGGAGAGAGGAAATATGAATTATTACAAAAAAAAATCTGTCTATAGCAGTATTATTAGTATCTATTATTATGTTGTTTACACTTAGCCATGCTAGTGACAAAGTGATATACTTAACAAACACTAGCAGTCAGAGCCATGGTGATGAATATGAAATTAAAAACGTATTGAATAAATATTTTGACAGATACTTTAGTGAGTTTAAGACGCTTGAACTATGTGATTTTAGCGACATTCTTCAAAAGACAGAAAGTACATATTTATACAGAAGCATTCAGGAACATGATTTAGAATTTAGTAAAGTATTTGGAACTCAATATAAAAATTATAATTTTGAAATTGTTTATAAGGATATTAGTATTGTTAAAAAAATTGCAAATGTTGAGTTGCTAATTAATCTAGATTATGAGTATGCAAATGCTGATGGAAACAAGTCTTATATTCGTAATATGGATTATACTTTTACATTAGAAAAACTAGATGATAAGTGGAAGATAACAGAGATTGACTCTAATTTTTATGAATTTGATCATTTTAAAAGTAAAGTTACAGAAATTAAGAATTCAAATAATAATAAACTTGGATTTATTGCTATATCAGAAGCAAAAGAGCAAAAAATATCTGATATTCATAAAATGAAAGAGATAGCGGAAAAAGCTCAAAAGATTTATATTAATACTGAGATTGTAAATAACAACGAATTTGATAATAACCGAGATTTTAGATTATTATCGACTTCATATAGTTATAAACCTAATCTTGGTAAACAGTATGCTCAATTGTATGCTGAGAATAGAAGTGCTTCTTTGTTTTATGAGGTTCCTCCAGGAGCCGGTGGTAATTGTACTAATTTTGTTTCTCAATGTGTTTGGGCAGCATATGGAGGAGGAAGCTATCCGTGGAATAACCAGAAAACTAGGTCGGATATAGTAAATAAAGTTAGAATGGTAAATAATGTGTGGCATGCTGGATTGAAGGGCGGTGGTGGTACTTCGGCATGGGAAAACGTTGAGGCATTTTGGAATTACGTGACACAGTCTAAAACAGTAGGTCCTAATGGTAAAGGATATAATAATAATAGTCCTTACTACAACTTAGCTCCAACATCTTTTGCGGAAGGTGATGTTATACAAGCTAAATTCTCAAGTTCAACAAGCTATAGTCATTCCATGTATGTGACTCTTTTCTTAACTCCTTCACATGGAAGTGATTATACACGTATTTATGTAAGTCAAAATTCTTATGACGTATATAATAGAGCTTTAACTGATGTAATTAAAAGCTTTGGACATCAAGATTGTTTTATAAGACTTATCAAATTTAGTAGTGCAAACTTCAACAGCTGATTTATAGATTAATGCATTAAATATGTTATATATTATAAATTAAAATAAAGAATTGGAGTACAGAATTTATGAAAAAAATTACATTAATAATTTGTATGATCGCAACAGTTATTCTGTTAACAGGGTGCAGTGAAAATAGCATACTTAAGGATAATGATGAACATAAGGATAATATTACCGATCTGATTATACCGGAACAAGAAATTAATGATGTGGTAATGAATTATTACCAACTTAAATTGGATTTGGGGGAAGGATACGAAGTAACTCAAATAGATAATTATATAATTGTGAATGATCTAAAATCTAAAACAGTGAAAGAATATGAAGTAACCGTTTATAAAACAAAGGAATTTGGGGATAAATATCTTGTTCTTGCTAAATGTTACGACAAAGACGGACACCCTTCGTGTGAATTACTTCTGTTACAAAAAACTGATGATAAGTATACGGTTTTAAAGACAGCAGTTGGGGATATTCCAATGAGTATGGCATTTGCCGTTAACAGAGCAGTCTATGAAAATAACACAATTTTGTTCAGTGTACTGGGAGACAGAACATGGTCGGTAGGATCACCGGATGAATCAAAAGAAGTTTCTTTTTATTACATTATAGTTGAGTTTGAAAACGGAGAGTCAATAAAAGAAACAGTTACCGGTGATAAAGGATATATAATTGTATTAGAGAGTATTTCAGATGTAAAAGATATGAAGTTATATAATGCTGAGGGAGAACTGCAAACTTCATTGGCAGACCTTGATAAATACGGCAGCAGAGGCCGTGATTCGGAGTTTAGCAGTGTGGAAAAATATTTTAATGATTAAATGTACAAAGAGTTATGTAGGTAATTATTATCCATTAAGTTTTTTTAGAATTGTGTTCAGAAATAGTTTCTGTTTCTAATGAAAAACTTATCAGACGGTAAATTTAATAAAGGAATCAATACATCT
>JAAYTS010000185.1 GCA_012517995.1 Clostridium sp. | reverse complement strand
ATCTTCAAATTTAGGCCAGAGAATACCTGGGGTGTCCAATAGCTGAATTTCATCATTTACATTTATCCACTGCTTCCCTCGGGTTACACCAGGCTTGTCCCCTGTTACAGCACTTCCCCTGCCTGCAATTTTATTTATCAAAGATGATTTTCCCACATTGGGAATTCCTACAATCATAGCTTTTACAGGTCTGAATATCCTGCCTCGTTGCCTGTCTTTTTCTATTCTTTCTTTCATCACATCTCTCATTTTGTTTTTAAGCTGTTTTATCCCTGTACCATTAATAGAATTAACAAAAATACTGGTATAACCCTTTGAGTTATACCACTTTTTCCAATTATCAGAAATTTCTTTATCAGCAAGATCACATTTGTTCAACACTATTATTTTAGGTTTATTCTTAACTATATTATCAATTTCAGGGTTTTTGCTGCTTACAGGTATTCTAGCATCTAAAAGTTCAATAACCACATCTACCATTTTTAAATTCTCCGCAAGCAATCTTCTGGTTTTGTTCATATGCCCCGGAAACCACTGTATATTCAATGTTTTCATCCTCCAAAAAAAATTTACTCTAAATTATCATAAACTCCTCCAAACTCACTTATAGGATAAAGTCTAAACATTACCTTTCCCTTTATTCTTTCCAATTCTATAAATCCTAATTGTCTGCTATCCTCACTATTTTCTCTGTTATCACCTAAAAGCAAAAATGTGTCTGGTGGAACTACCTGTGGAAACTGGACACTCTTTTGATTTGTAAACCCCTTTGCATATGGTTCATTTAGCAAAATACCATTAATATAGACATGCCCACCTCTTATATCAACATGTTCCCCTGGCAGGCCTATCACCCTTTTAACATAATTCTCTTCATTTTTAGGTGGAAATAAAAGAGTCAAAAAAGGAAAATAATCACTGTATGGCAAGTAACTCCAGTCCCCTTTTTTATATTGCATTATTACTATATCGCCTCTTTTAGGTTCTGAATATATATATCCTAGTTTATTGACAAATAAAACTTGACTATCATAAAGAGAATTCTCCATTGACTGCCCCCTTACAACTACCCATTCAAAGGCAAAATTCCTTAAAATAAGTGCTATAATGACAGCCATAACTATTACAACACACCAATTTACAAATTCTTTCAAATAGTTTGGCTTTGCTAATCTTAAATCAATTCCATATTTTTCTTCCAATTTTTGTTTTTGTATTTTATCAAGATTTAAAGGATCTTTATTATTATTATACTCCATATCTTTTTTAGTCCTTACAGTAATTTGATTTATTTTTATACTCCCTTATTTATATTATTATATCACTCTTTTTTCATTATTAAAAGTGTATTAAATTTTGTCTTGCCATATTTCTCTCTTAAGTGCTTAATTAAAAAGAATTCTTGAAAAATATGTTTACAATAAAATAAACCTATGGTATAATAGTTCACTGTGTGGAATACGGACGGTCCGCTGTTATAGAATACAAGAACGTCTATGAGGGAAGGAGGATAAGAATATGGATATAATTAGAGCAATTGAACAGGAACAATTAAAAACTGACTTAACTAATTTTGAAGTTGGTGACTACGTAAAAGTACATGTTAAAATTAAAGAAGGAAATAGAGAAAGAATACAGATTTTTGAAGGAACTATAATAGGAAGAAGAGGTTCCGGGATAAAAGAAACTTTTACCGTTAGAAGAATAACATATGGCGTAGGTGTTGAAAGAGTGTTTCCTGTACATTCTCCGAGAGTTGAACGTGTTGAAATTGTGAGAAAAGGAAAAGTTAGAAGAGCAAAACTATTTTATCTGCGTGACAGAGTTGGTAAGGCTGCAAAAGTTAAAACAAGATTGGTTAGAAAATCTGAAGGGACTAAATAAAAGTCCCTTTTCTTTTTATACATTTTTTTATACATTTGAAGTTTTCATTATAATTTAGTATAATTATAAGTAGATTTAGTAGTACAATACACTTTGTTTTTCACTATTTACGTATTAGAAAACGCCAATCTATTTTAAATACTCCACTTTTAAAATTATAAATTTTTTATGTTTATATAGGGAGGAATTTATATGAAAAGTTTTTGTGTAAAACTTACTGTTTTTACAATGTTATTCACATTGCTATCTGCAGCCTTTCATGTTTCTGCCAAAGAAAGTTTTGATTATTCTACTGCACTAAAGTATTCCATTTACTTTTATGATGCAAATAAGTGCGGACCTGAAGCTGGGGATGACAACTTTTTTGATTGGAGAGGACCTTGTCACACCACTGACGGAAGTGAAAAAGGACTAGACCTTACAGGAGGCTTTCACGATGCAGGGGATCATGTTAAATTTGGTTTGCCCCAGGCATACACCGCATCTATTTTAGGATGGGCATTGTACGAGTACAAAGATGTGTTTGATTCTACAGGAAACACTGAAAAACTACTTTCCACATTAAAGTATTTCACTGACTATCTTTTAAAATGCTATCCTGAACCTGGAGTTTTCTATCATCAAGTAGGTGATGGAGATTTAGACCATACATACTGGGGTGCACCAGAAGAACAACCTGGTCCTAGACCTGTTCCTTTTGTTGTAAATAAATCCAATCCCGGTTCAGATGTTTTAGGACTTACATCTGCTGCCTTATCAAAAATGTATTTAAACTATAAAGATATTGATTCAAAGTATGCAAATGAATGTTTGAAAGTTGCAAAGGAATTATATGAAATGGGTAAAAGCAATCCAGGAAAATATGAACTAAGTGCTTTTTACGCTTCCCACTCATTTTGGGATGATTTAGCATGGGCTGCTGCCTGGCTGTATGTTATAGAAAAAGACAGTTCATATCTTACAGAAATAGACAGCTATCTTTCCCATAATACCTATTTAGGAGAATCCCCTTTTAAAAACAAATGGACAATGTGCTGGGATGACATGTACATGGCAGTATTTTGTAAATTGGCAGAATTGACAGGAGAACAAAAATATACAGATGCCATGGACTATAATTTGGATTATTGGATGAATTCAATTACAACAACTCCAGACGGACTTAAATATTTAGATGTTTGGGGTGCATTAAGATATGCATCTGCTGAAGCTATGATTGCTATGCTGTACTATGAACAGACAGAAAATCCAGCATTAAAAGAATTTGCCAAATCTCAAATAGATTATGCACTAGGGGATAATAAAAACAACATGTCCTACCTTATAGGTTTTGGCACTGGCTATCCTACATGCCCTCACCACAGGGCTGCAAATGGTTATACCTACGCCGGAGGAGAAAACGCAAACCCTGCAAAACACCTTCTTGTAGGGGCATTGGTGGGTGGACCTGACGCACAGGGGAATTTTGTTGACGATGTAAACCTCTTTCAACATACAGAAGTAGCAATTGACTACAATGCTGCCTTTGTTGGCGCTACTGCAGCTGTAATAAAATACTACGGAGACTTTACCCCACCTGAGCCAACTTCTTCACCTGAGCCTGACCCTGATTTAATCTGGCATGATCTAGGGGATGTAAATCTTGATGGCATAATTAATACATTAGATTTAACTTTAATGCAAAGATACATTTTAGAAATTATACCTAAGCTCCCCTATGAAGATATTGATAATCTTAAAATTCCTATAGCAGACGTTAATGGAGACGGCAGGATAAATTCTAATGACTATATGTTAATGCAAAGATATGTATTAGAAATTATATCTGAATTCCCAGTAGAATATGATATTTACGGCAATATAGTGAAAAAGTAAATAATAAAATAACACCTAAGGGCTGTGGCAAATAGTTTTTTAACTACTTTGTGCCACAGCCCCTTTTATTTTCACATATTTTCTAAAGGATATTGCTATTTGAAAAGATACAGTTTTTTTTCTAATGATATTATATGCCGCCAATTTTATGCATTCTTTTATACTCACTTAAAAATTCCCCTTACTCTTTAGTTTAACTGTTTACAATCTTAACTACACTTAATTTATCAATTTTATTTATGATTGTCCTCCAGGGTATAAATAACAATATATTTGACAGTATTAAGGCTATTAGCATGGATTTAGCCTCATACATATAACCACTTATATCTTCTGGAAAAAGTGCTGTCAATAAGTTTGAGGAATAGTTGTTAAACATATATCCTAAAATTGCGTTATTTTCATTGAAAGAGATTATAATGTACTCACCGAATATTTAGTATTAAAGAGGATGCCTAAATATTTGGATATGATTACAATTTAAAATCCAAAACAAAAACACCCGAAATAATCGGGTGTTTTCTATATCTTTTTTAGTGAGTAAGTCTATAAGCCGGGTTCTGTATTCGATAGTCATCTATCTAGGCTTTACATTTCTGTAAAGCTCAAGCCACCTGCCCGAGACTGGCGGGCAACCATATGTCTCTCTATACGGTGTTGCTCCAGATGGGGTTTACATAGCCGGCAAGTCGCCATGCCGCTGGTGAGCTCTTACCTCACCTTTCCACCCTTACCCTACTGGAAGTGAAAGGTGAGAAATTAGAAGTTGGAAACCTCTCATATCCTACATCTAACTTCTAGCCTCTCACTCCAATAAGGCGGTATCTCTCTGTTGCACTTTCCTTGAAGTCGCCTTCACCGGGAGTTACCCGGCATCCTGCCCTATGGAGCCCGGACTTTCCTCATGTACGGCCTTTCGGCACTGTACATGCGACTATCTGACTTACTCAAATAATAAACAGTTTTTTTATCAGTACTCTTTATTGTATCTTTTTATTGAATCAATGTCAATAAGTTATAAATGGCTCTTCTTCCACACTGTTACTAAAAACACTTAAATTTTTAAACTGTTCACTTAATATATTAACCAATTTAGGAACAATAATTCTTTCTGTATTAAAATGACCTGCATCAATAACACACATGCCCATTTCAGCCATATCCACAGCATTATGATATTTAACATCTCCAGTTACTAAAATATCGGCTTTTGATATAACATCTCTATTACAACTTTCATCAAAACTGCCACAAAATACTGCTACTTTTTCTATTTTTTTATCTATACTTCCTATTACACGTACACTTTTTGCATTAAGCTTTTCCTTTACAATGGATATAAAATTATCTAAAGTTTCTGGATTTTTAAGAACACCTACTTTTCCTAATCCATATTCTTTTCCATCCATATTAAGAGGGTATATATCATATGCCACTTCTTCATAAGGATGGGATTTAATCATTTCATCTATTACCCTATGAAGTTTTTCCTGGGGTACTATAGTTTCAAGTTTTATTTCATCCACATACTCAAGTTTTCCCTTAGAACCTATGTATGGATTAGTTCCTTCTAAGGGCCTAAATGTCCCTGTTCCCCTTGTCATAAATGAACAGTCACTATAATTGCCTATCCAGCCTGCTCCAGCCCTACTCATTGCATTTCTTACCTTATCTATGCTTTCCTCCGGTACAAAAACCACAACCTTATAAAGTTTTGACACTCTATGTTTTTTAAGATTCTGCAAATCACTAAGACCTAGAATTTTGGCAAGATGCTCATTTACTCCCCCGTCAGCTACATCTAAATTTGTATGGGCACTGTAAACGGCAATATCATTCTTTATTAGTTTATATATAATTCTGCCCTTTACATCATCCTCAATTATCCTTTTTAGCCCTTTAAATATAATTGGATGATGGGATATAATTAAGTCTACATCTTTTTCTACAGCCTCATTAACAACCTTTAAAGTAACATCCAGACAAACCATTACACGTTTTATATCCTTTTTCTTTCTACCTATAATAAGTCCTACATTGTCATAATCCTCCGCAAGGCTTTTAGGAGCAATTTGTTCTAAGTATTTTATAATTTCTAAAAGTCTAACACACATTTAAAATTCAACTCCCTTCATATTGTTGTAAGAGCTTTTTCATACTTTTCTTTAAGATTAATATACTCTTTTCTCTTTTCTAAGTCTCTTTTCTTCATATTTTCCATTTCATTTATAATTTTGTCAAGCTGTCTAATTTTATTTTGAATATGTAACTTTAGTAAGGGGTCTTTTTTTTCAAATAACTTTTCTCCAATATGATGATACAAAATATCTTTTTTTTGAATTTTCCCCGTCCACTTTGCGGCAATAACATCATATATTTTTTTCTCTTCTCTAGCCAGCTTTTCATCATAAACTTCAAAACCATTACTACATAGCCACTCATGAACCACTTCAATAGCATACATAGGTTGAAGTATTAATGCATTGGCTTTTTTGGCTTTATCTATGCCTCTTTCTAAAATATCTTTTATAATTATGCCTCCCATACCTGCAATAATTATTACATCTTCCTCATTTTCTTTTATAGTATCAAGACCATTTCCAATTCTTGTTTCAATACTATCTAAAAGACCATATTCTTCTATATTTTTTTTTGCAATATTTATAGGACCTGGTCTAATATCAGACGCAATTGCTTTTTTGCATTTTTTATTATTTACTAAATAAATCGGTATATATGCATGGTCTGTCCCAACATCACAAACAATATTACATTCAGGCACCATATGTGCAATTAACTTCAGGCGGCCTGGCAATTTCATTTTTGATTTTCTCCTTCCACTTTTTATATGATTTTTTTAGAATAACAGCATAATAAATAGTATACACTAAAATAACTACAGAAAACAAACAATAAAAAAGGAGAAATTTTAATGATTCAAAATTTTAGAGTTCTAAATGTAAAAGATACTGAAAGTCCCGTAGAATCATTGATAATATATAATAATCCTGTTGTAAAGGGTTTTGGATCAGTAAATTTTAATGTACCTTCATCTATTGTATCAAAAGAAGGGGAAAACAGTGATACTTTTGAAATGTTTTTAGAAAAAAGAAAAAATAAGAAGTCCACTTAAACAGACTTCTTATTTCTCGTTGGTGGGCCTTCAGGGACTCGAACCCCGGACCTACCGGTTATGAGCCGGTTGCTCTAGCCAGCTGAGCTAAAAGCCCTCATGGCTCCTCAAGTTGGACTCGAACCAACGACCCTGCGGTTAACAGCCGCATGCTCTACCGACTGAGCTATTGAGGAACGCTGTACTTTTAATGCCTCACATGAGGCACAAGTAATATTATACATGCCTACTCATAACAGGTCAAGAATAATTTTAAGCGCATTATTAAAAATTATCTTGCTATTTCATCATTTTTTATAAATATACTTCATTTTTCATGCCAATGCTATATTTTTTTAATTTTTTTAGTTGGTAGTTTCGGGAGTTTTATTCCTGTATTCTAGAAGTAATTCTCTAAGTTCTGTTGCATGCTTCCCCTCTTGCTCTGCAAATTTTTTAAAAACCCCTTTAACTTTTTCATCTTCTATTCTCTTTGAATACATTTCATAATCCCTTACCATCTCCATAGAATTCTCCCAGGCTCTTAGCAATCTATCATAGGTAGTAAACTCCACCGCATTTCTATTCATTTCATCCATTAGTTATCATCTCCTGCTCTATATTTTTATTATATCCTTAGTTTTGCAATAGTTTCATAAAATATTCATTTTAGATATTATAAAATATATTTTTATTAGATGTTATAAGATGCATTTTTAGACATTGTTAAACATGTTTCCTGATTTGTAATCCACACTTATACATTTTGCCTAAATTAATTAATTTATTTACAATAAACGGTGTTTTTTGTCCAACATGTTATAATTTCTTAAGCCAATGTTTAAACATGTTAAACATTAGTTTGAACTTTTACTCTAAAACATATTGATTTTTACTTTTATTTGTCTTATTATACAGCTAGTATATTTATTATACTCCCCTAGATCCCGTAGTTTAGCCTACATGCTAAACGTACGGGATGCTTTTTATCCATTATGAACAGTATTAGACAAACAGACAAATAGTTGGTTTTATAATAAACCTTCTATTTGTCTGTTTGTCTTTTATTAAAAAAAGAATTTTCATAAACTAAATAGATAAAAAACTCGATTTTAACCGAGTTTTAATCTAAATAATCTTTTAATTTTTTACTTCTGCTTGGATGCCTTAATTTTCTCAATGCTTTAGCTTCTATTTGACGAATTCGTTCTCTGGTTACATTAAATACTTTACCAACCTCTTCAAGAGTTCTTGCTCTTCCATCATCAAGACCAAATCTTAATCTTAAAACTTTTTCCTCTCTTGGTGTCAAGGTATCTAAAACATCTATAAGCTGTTCTTTTAACAATGTAAATGCTGCCGCATCTGCTGGCGCAGGAACATCATCATCAGGAATAAAATCTCCTAAATGACTATCTTCTTCTTCCCCTATAGGAGTTTCTAAAGACACAGGTTCCTGTGAAATTTTCATAATGTCTCGAACTTTTTCCACAGGTAAATTCATTTCTTTTGCAATTTCTTCTGGCTGTGGTTCTTTGCCTAATTCCTGCAAAAGCTGTCTTGATACTCTTATAAGCTTGTTTATTGTTTCCACCATATGGACAGGTATTCTTATAGTCCTTGCCTGGTCTGCAATAGCTCTTGTAATTGCCTGTCTTATCCACCATGTTGCATATGTGCTAAACTTATATCCCTTTCTATAGTCAAATTTCTCAACGGCTTTTATAAGTCCTAAATTTCCTTCCTGTATCAAGTCCAAAAATAGCATACCTCTTCCTACATATCTTTTAGCAATACTTACAACAAGCCTTAAATTTGCTTCAGCAAGCTTTCTTTTTGCTTCAGCATCTCCTTCTTCCATTCTTTTTGCCAGCTCAATTTCTTCCTCAGCACTCAAAAGAGGCACTTTCCCTATTTCCTTTAAATACATTCTAACAGGGTCATCTATACTTACGCCTTCTGGCACAGTAATTTCAAGTTCCTCTTCTGTTAATTGAATGTCTTCAAGTTCTTCTTCAATATCACCCACAACATCTATGCCTAAGTTTTCTAATGTCTCATAAATCTTTTCTATTTGCTCCGACCCCAATTCTGTTTCCTCAAAAGCATCCATTATTTCCTTGTAAGTTAACATTCCTTTTTGCTTGCCTTTTTCAATCAACTCAAACAAAACTGTTTTTTTAACATCATTATTGGGTTTCACTTACTGCCCCTCCGTTCATTAAAATGTACCTCTATATACTCTTCTTTTTGTATAATATTTGTTGTAATTCCAGCTTCATGCTTTTCATTTCTTCAGCTGTTTTATTCTTTGAATTAGATATTGCATTCAAAATTTCTCTTTCTCTTTTTTCCAATTTAAATAATTCCATTTTTTTAATTATATCCAATATTGCCTTTTTATTATCCTCAAAATTGCATTCCTCCTGTAATAACCTTGTAAATATATTTGAATTTTTATTATCAGCCAAATTTATAAGTTCTGCCGGCACCAATCCTTTTTTGTTGTCAAGCCTTTCAAAGACAGCCTTTGCAATTTTCTTATTATCTTCATCTTCAAAACTTTCTAATGAAAGCTTATCTTTAACTAAATTATACAAAGAATTGTCAATGCTAATAAGTGACAGCAAAATCCTTTCATAATTTACAGCTCTATGATATTTATCTTTGCTTTTGTCTCTTTTTAATATGGTTTTGCTATCTATGTTAGTGACAACTGCCTTAAAACCCTTTTTTGGTTTTATTCTTTTTAAAACTTCTGCATATATTGATTCCTGACTAATCTCATATTCCTTTGCTATTTTTTTTATATACATTTCTCTTTCTATATCATTCTCCATTTTAGAAAGTATATCTGCAGTTTTATTTAAAAAAATAATTTTCCCCTCTGTAGTATTTGTATTAATTCCACTTTTTAAATCTTTTATTTTATATTCCACCAGTGAAAGTGATTTTTTTATTAAATTATTAAAAGCATCTGCTCCATTTTTTTTAACAAATTCGTCAGGATCTTTTCCATCTGGCATCTCCAATACCTTCACATTGCATCCAATATCATCTAGCATATCAAGTCCTCTTATGGTAGCTGCTTTTCCTGCTGTGTCCGCATCAAATGAAATAATTATTTCTTCTGTATATTTTTTAAGTAATCTTCCCTGACTTTGAGTTAATGCAGTGCCAAGGGATGCAACAGTATTTATTATACCAAACTGGAAAAGAGATATTACGTCCATATAGCCTTCAACTACTATTATTCTTTTATGGGATGAATCTTTAGCAAAATTAAGTCCATATAAATGCTTTCTCTTATTATAAACTATTGTTTCTGGAGAGTTCATATATTTAGGCTCTGAATTATCTAAAACTCTTCCACCAAAACCTAACACATTCCCTCTTAAATCGAAAATAGGAAATATAATTCTCCCCCTAAACCTATCATAATAGCCACCCTTTTTATTCTCTAAAACCAACCCGCTTTCTAAGAGAATATCATCATCATAACCTTTGGCTTTTAAATGTTTATATAATGCATCCCATTCCTTTAAAGAATATCCTATTCCAAATTTCCTTACTGTATTTCTTTTTATTCCTCTTGATGCTAAGTATTCCTTTGCGTTATTGTTTTTTTCATCTTCAATTTGTTCATAAAAAAACCTTGCTGCCTCTACATTAATTTTTATAATCTCTTTTTTCTTTCTTGCTACTTCTTTATACTCATCATCTTTACCTTCTGGAAGTAATACCCCTGCTTTATCTGCTAAAAGTTTTATTGTTTCAACATAATCAAGATTTTCAACTCCCATTACAAATTGAATAACACTCCCCCCATTGCCACATCCAAAACAGTAGTAAAGCTGTTTTACAGGGTCAACGTAAAATGATGGAGTTTTTTCATTGTGAAAGGGACAAAGTCCAAAATACCCCTTTCCCTTTCTTTTTAGTTGGATATATTCACCAACAACACTTATAATATCATTCCTGATTCTTATTTCTTCAATCAGTTCATCTGGATAAAATCTCTCCATTTTATTATTTCCTTAAAACACAACTCCTTTTTTATCAGT
The DNA here is from genome assembly GCA_012517995.1 of Clostridium sp. GTDB lineage: Bacteria > Bacillota > Clostridia > Acetivibrionales > Acetivibrionaceae > Herbivorax. The sequence goes on along the minus strand of JAAYTS010000185.1, from coordinate 4,187 downwards.
TTTTTATCAATCTTTTATCAATCTTTTATCAATTTTCAATCAATATTATTAGCAACATTAAGTAATTGTTCGACATGATTTTTAATAATCCTTCTTTTATTCGCCAAAATCATCTAATTTGTTTTATCACCTTATGGAATTTATAACTTAAATATAGTTCTACATAAAAATCAAATTTCCTTCTAAAATAAAACAAATATTTTTTTGTGTATAAAATCAGAAAAAAATCACAAAAATATTCTTTCACATTTCTTGCCAATTTATACATTTGGAAAATCCTTTGTCACATTTTTATTAATGCCATGACTCTGGTATAAAAATTTCATGAAATTTTTTCACAGCATACCTGTCTGTCATTCCTGCTATATAGTCACACACCACCCTTTCAATAGAAAAACTTTCAAGTTTTCTTTCAACTTCTTTTGGCAAATATTCAGGCTTGTTTTTTAAGTAGCTATAAAGCTCCTTTATTATATTCTTCGCTTTATCTTCTTCTTTTTTGGCCTTTGAACCTATATAAACATTTTTAAACATAAACTCTCTCATTTGATTTGTTGCTTCTTGAAATTCTCTATCCATTTTTATAATATTTGAATTTTTACTCTCTTTAATTATATTTATAATCATATTGTTTATTCTTTTACTGGAAGTCTTCCCTAATACCTTTACGCACTCTTTAGGAAGAGAGTCCTCACTAATTATTCCTCCTCTAATTGCATCATCTATATCGTGATTAATATAGGCAATCCTGTCAGCCAATCTTATTATCTGCCCCTCTAAAGTTTCCGGTATGGTATTGCCAGTATGATTTTTTATACCATCTCTTACTTCCCATGTGAGATTTAAGCCATTCTCTCCTTCTAAAACATCTACCACCCTAAGACTTTGTTCATTGTGCTTAAAACCAAAGGGACAAATATCATTTAAAACCTTCTCTCCTGCATGCCCAAATGGTGTATGTCCTAAATCATGGCCTAATGCAATTGCCTCTGTCAGATCCTCGTTTAATTTAAGACTTCTTGCTATAGTCCTGGCAATTTGTGAAACTTCCAATGTATGGGTAAGTCTTGTTCTATAATGATCCCCTTCTGGGGAAATAAAAACCTGTGTTTTGTGTTTTAGCCTTCTAAATGCTTTAGAATATATAATCCTATCCTTATCCCTTTGAAAACAAGTTCTCACTTCACATTGGGGCTCTGAAAACATCCTCCCTTTAGATTGAGAGCTATAAGAGGCATAAGGTGAAAGTATTTTTTCCTCTGTTAACTCATATTCTTGTCGAATTAACATATTTGTCACTCCTTAAAATAAAGCTTATATTAAATGCTTTATTTTTATATTTTTTTCAACCGTCAAATCTAAATACTTTTCCTTAACTTTTATAATTGGCTTTGATACCTGTCTAGGATTAATATGCACAATTTCACCAACTTCTCCATTATCTAACATGACTAAATCCCCTATATAATAGGAAGCTATATTATTTAAAAAGGTTAATACAACTTCTACACTTAATTGTCCTATGGTTTTTTCCTCCATTAGTTCAAACACTTCAAAAGGACTTTCTCTTTCTTTATAAACTCTCTCGGATGTCATAGCATCATAAATATCAGCAACAGCAATTATTTTTGCAAAATCATGAATACGATTGGATTTTGCCCCTATAGGATAACCACTTCCATCTTCCCTCTCATGGTGCATCAAAACAGCAAGACAAATATCCATACTAATATTTCCTTTTTCCTCAAGCATCCTATAACCATATTCTGAGTGTTTTTTCATTTCCTCATACTCGGCATCTGTCAATTTCCCTGGCTTATTAAGTATTTCAAGGGGCACTTTTATTTTTCCAATATCGTGAAGCAGTGCTGCCTGAACAAGGGCTTGAAGTTTTTTATCTTCATACTTTAACCACTTACCTATAAGCATTGACAACATTGCTACATTCATACTATGAGTATATAGATATTCGTCAGAACTTCTTATTTGATTCATACTCCTAATTAAATCCATTTTTTCATCTGCCATATTAATAACAGAATCCACAACTTTTTTTACCTTTTCTGTTTTTACATCTTTATCAATTATAAGTTCTGATATAATTTCTTTTACTTCATAAATACCTTCATTGTAATTTTGTTGAAAAAACTCTTTGGTTTTAATTATAGACTTATTGGTCTTTTCTTCAAAAACTTTAATTTTTGAAAGATTCTGATTTTGAAGTTTTTTAATTAAATATTCATCTAATACTGTATTTTCCATTATAACTACAGAACCATAATCATTCAATATAGTTTCAGCTATTTTCATATTTGGTACTAAATCGTATGGGCTAACTTCTTTTTTTATCATATTATCACCTTTTTTATATTTTATTCAAAAATTAGTCATCTATATATGCCGCTTTACCGTTACAATTCTAAATAGCTGTATAATAAAATTATATCATATTTTAAAGAAAAATGTATTTTTTTAGATTAATAAAGTTTACATAAATTTCGTTAAATCATTAACACATCCTCTTTAAACTAAGTTTTTACATTGATACGCGCTTTGCTTTATGTTAACATATATACAAACAATTTTTAATTAATATATTTTATTAAAACCATTTAAAATTCCTGTTTTTGCTTAACTAAAATAATATGTAAAACCAAATTAAGAAAGGAACTTACAAAGATGTATACAAAGAAAAATATAAAAAAAATAGTACAAGAATTTGATAAAATTAACAAATACTCGAAAGCAATTATTAAATATGGAACTCAAATATCATTAGGTCTCCTTTTAATAGGTACCATCATATTAATTTCTAATAACAGATTATTCCCATACGACAACTACTTAAGATTTATAGGTATTGAAATATCTAAAAACAGTTTTGCTATTCTTGCACAGGCAGTAATAGGGGGACTTTTGTTAGATTATATTGATAGAAGAAGATAGAATTAAAATTCTATCTTCTTTCCCCATGTTTTTCCTTTTTTTTTATTTCAACAATATTATTTTTATCATCTAAAAAAACAAGCTTAGGAATATAGTCCTTTGCCTTATCCCTTTCAACAAGTCCGTAAGAAATTATAATTATTACATCTCCAGGTTGTGCAAGCCTTGAAGCAGCACCATTTAAACATATCATTTTACTACCTCTTTTTCCAGGTATTACATATGTCTCAAATCTATGTCCATTATTATTATTTACCACCTGAACTTTTTCATTTTCAATTATATCGGCAGCATCCATTAAATCTTCATCTATTGTAATACTTCCCACATAATTAAGGTCAGCTTCAGTTACAACTGCTCTATGAATTTTTGATTTTAAAATATTAATAAACAATTTTTACACCTCCTAATCATCACAAGACAAGATGATATTATCTATAAGTCTTGTTTGCCCAAATTTTGCAGCCAGGGCTATTAAAATTTCTCCTTCTAATATATTTATATCCTCAAGTGTATCAGCTTTAACTGCTTTTACATAGTCAATTTTTGCATTGGTCTTTGACTCTATTTGATTTTTAATATATCCAACTATTTTTTCTGTATTTCTTTCTCCCTTTTCTATCATTTCTTTTGCTTCTAATAAGGACTTATATAAAATAGTGGCGGACTTTCTCTCTTCAGCACTTAAATAGGCATTTCTTGAACTCATAGCAAGCCCATCCTCTTCCCGAACAATAGGGCAAGTAACAATTTCTATATTTAAATTAAGATCTTGTACCATTTTCTTAATAACCAGTGCTTGCTGTGCATCCTTTTGCCCAAAATAAGCTCTATCGGGTTCAACTATATTAAACAGCTTGTTAACAATTGTAGTAACCCCTCTAAAGTGACCTGGTCTGGATTCTCCACAAAGGGTATCTGTCATTTTTTCAACATCTACATAAGTCATATATCCATCAGGATATATTTCCTCCTTTGCAGGAATAAATACAACGTCAACACCGGCAGACTCAGCTTTTTTAAGGTCTCCTTCCATATCCCTTGGATACCTGTCAAAATCCTCATTAGGACCAAACTGAGTTGGATTTACAAATATGCTTATAACTGTAAAGTCATTATGACGTAACGACGTCTCTACCAAGGATAAATGTCCATCATGAAGATATCCCATGGTCGGAACAAAGCCTATTGTCTTTTCTTCTCTTTTTTGTGCTTTTATAATGGTCTTTAAATCTGCTATT
>JAAYTS010000312.1 GCA_012517995.1 Clostridium sp. | reverse complement strand
TGATGATGACTTGATTATAAATAAAAGTTTAAAATTAAACATTGTTTCTGAAAAAAATGGTGTGATAAGTGATGTGGTAAAATTTAAATATCACGTTATTAGCTTTTTTATGGCTGTTTTAGGATTATTAGTAGTAATAATAGTCATAGCAGGTTTAATAATCGTAAAAAAATCAAAATAAATAAAAAAAATAAATGAACCGTTTTCCCACTTTGGGTATCTAATCATTGTATTGATAAAACTGCTAAATAGATAGATGGAAGATGAAACTAATTCTATTATTTAATATATTAATAAGGAAGGAATAATCCATGGAAAAGACTTTGTATTTAAATAACGAGATTGAAGAACTAATTTTAAATAAAAAGCAAAAGTATTTTAGAGTAGCATATTCAATTGTTTTAAATAAAGAGGATGCAGAGGATGCATTGCAGGAGGCTTATACTTCTGCGATTGCAAATATTAGCAAGTTACGCAATAAAGAATATTTTGAAACTTGGTTTTATCGCATACTTGTTAATTCATGTAAAAAAATAATAAAAAAAAGAAATCCTTTTAATGTTGTTCATAGTGAATATTTTAAAACTGATAATTCAGACTATGTTGAAGATAAAATCTATTTAGAAGAGTTGTTAAAATTATTAGATGTGGAGCATCGCCAAGTAGTTATTCTTAAATATGTTGAACAATTATCTATTAAAGAGATAAGCAATAAACTTGATATTCCTGAGGGGACAGTTAAATCAAGATTATTTTATGCAATAGAAAAGATACGAATTCAATTAAAAAGAAAGGATGAAGGTTTATGAAATGTGAAAAAACAGAAAGTATTTGGTTGGAAGATGAGTTAAATGATAATGAGAGGAATTATTTAAAAGAACATATTAAAAGCTGTAATGTGTGCAGTAGAGAATATGAAAATAAAAAAGCTTTTAAAAATATTGTGGACGATTTTAAAGAGAGGAGTAATCAGTTTGATTTGAGGTATATAGAATTTAAACCCAAAAAGAAAACATTAAGGACGGCTAAACTTATTCCTCTAGTTGCTGCATTATCAATAATTTTTGTAATGTCAAGCATTGCTTATTCTACAGGGGCTATACATGATTTAATAAACTTTACTACCAAGAACTTTGGATGGAACTATGGTGTTATTCAAGATGGTCAAAGCTACGTTCAAGATAATTTAATAATAAATATAAGTCCAATAGCTGTAAGTAAATCGGATATTACATTTGCTATTTTGATTGAAAACTTAAAAGATGATAAGCTTATTTATAGTGCAGAAGATATATGGATTGAAGCTGATGGTAAGATATACAAACCTAATGGCTTTGTTGGTGCTAGTTTTGAGAAAAAGATGGGATATGGAGAATTAAACTTTAACTTTAATGATGGATTGACCGAGAATATAATGTTAAAGATTAGAAATTTTAATGTGCAAAAAACAAATAAATATGATGTGGGCAAAATAATCAAAAAAATAGAAGGAGAATTTGAATATCCTATAGTTTTAAGAGAAGAAATAATTGATAAGGCAAATAAAAATGTATTAGTATATCCTATTGACAAAAACATTGAAATATCAAACTTAAGTATTGATTTTCTTATGCTTGAAGTAGAAAGCTCAAGAAGTGTTATTAGGCACAATGTAAAAGGAGACAATTTCATTAACTTTGGACATATAAAAATTTTAGATGATAATAATAATGTTATTTCCGAAAGAAGATATAATAATGGCACATATGAATATACTAATGAAGATGGGATAAAGTCGGCTGCTATGATGAATGAAAATAGACCTTATGAAACTGCATTATTGCCTTTTGTTAAAAGTAAGCCTGCGAAAATTGAAATAAATTCTTACATTGAGAAGAAAAAATATGGGTCAATTATTTTAGATGATTATATTAAAGAATTGAATCCAAATAATGCATTTGAAGGCAATGAATATTTTGAGCAACAGATTAATTTTAGTGATATTACTTTGAATATGAGGTTGTATAATGATTCCGATATAGTTGAAATATTCTGTAATACTCCCAAATTACTTGAATTCACACTTAAAAGTTCGAAGGACACTTTAAATGCTATAGAGTCAACGGCTACAGTTAATTTAGATGAGAGCAATCAAGTTGACCTAGATTATTATATTAAATATGAGGTAAATGCAAATGAGAATTTAATATTAGACTTAATTGAAACAAAGGAAACTCCTATAAATATTGAGTTTAAAATATTTGAATGACATTGCATTTGCAAATAACAACAAAATTCAAAAGTTGCTCTAGCTGATATTTTCTATAATATTAGATCTAGAGCATTTTTTATGGGATTAAAACAATACTTTTTACCTCTTTTATATATCCTAGCTATGAACCCTTGAGAGTGTAGCAAAAAAGCATAGAACCACACACTCAAGGATGATTTTCAAAAATCATAAAATGGGGTAGCAGTTGATTAATCTTAGTTCATGTAGAGAAAGGAAAAATATAAATAGTTCAATGGATATGTTCCCGTCTACAGACAGTGCTAAAAATGCAGTGGATATGTTCCCGAGAACGGACATACTCAAATGACATCAATACTGTCATCTCGAGCCACGTTGAGACGGTAGTCTTGATGTGTGCGTCCAGCTAAGCTGGCAAATGCTAGCAGGTGAAAGTCCTGTAGTGGTAAAGGTAGGGCAGCCACTTAGTCAGTAACCAGCGTATGAAGTAATTTGTGCGTTGAAGCGTTACG
>JAAYTS010000282.1 GCA_012517995.1 Clostridium sp. | reverse complement strand
GGGGAGGAGGCTTTCGGTCTCTGCCACCCATGCCCTGCTCTCGCCTGAGAGTTCCATATCCGGGTCGAGTTCGGCCGGCCAGCGGTAGCCGAGCAGCCGGGCGACGGCGACGTGGAGGACGGTTCCGTCGGTGCGGAGCGGCCCGTGGGCGAGCGCCTTTCGATCTTCATCCCAGACGACGCTCCCGCAGGGGTGGCCGTGGAAGATCCACTGGGTGGGGTCGTCGGAGTAGGGCGCGGGGAGGCCGTGGGGGTACTGCTCAGCGGCGACCTTCTGCCAGTGGGGGAGATCGAAGGGGACTTTGACGAGGGTGGCGTTGGTGACGTTGAGTTTTTGGTCAATTTTCCGGACGGCGGTATGGTAGTCGGGGGAAGAGCAGAAGCACCAGAGGGCGGGGAGATGAGAGGGGTCGTAGGGGACTATTGGGGCTGCATTATTGTCATATAACTCGCCTGTATAGAATGTAGCAGGTAACACCCTCATCTGACTAATTAACACACCAGGTTCTCCATACGCCTCATTTTCGGTACCTGGACGTAACATTCCACTACCACTCGTTTCCCAGTCAATGATGCGTTCCCTGCCAGCGAAAAATTCAGTTTCGATCACTGTGCTTTGATGGAACTTCCACCGGAATGAGTTGCAGGATATCTCCCAAAACCTTCGAATCCACTTATCGGAATCACCCGATACGACTCCTCGCATACAGATGGCATGAGTCGATAATGGTGTTGTTCTTACACCTTCTTCAAACGATATACGCGAGTCTGGATTCTCCAGCTGCCCCGCCTGTCCCACGCATATTATCTCTGCATCCAGTAGAGACCGGGCCTTGGCCGCCGCGTCACGCTCCTCCGAAACATCCAGCCCGCAGAGCAGGTGGCCCGCCGGCGGTTTCGTATGGGAGATGTTCAGGAGGATGGTAAAAGCGCCTGCCGCTGCAGAACTGTGAAAACCACCTTCACCCAGCTTTACCAGCAGATCCCAGCGCTCGTTCTTCAGGAAGTGTTCCCTGAACCGCTTATATGATACCAGAAATAGCCAGTTCTGCGGCAGAACGATGCTGACCTTCCCCCCCGGCCGGCAGAAGGAGAGGCAGCGTTCAAGAAACGCCGTTGCGATGTCGTTCTTCCCCAGGGAGTGGTGCTCCTGGATGAAGGACTTCAGGATCTCTCCGTGGTTTCCGCCTGAGAGGTAGGGAACATTTGTCATAACGTAATCATACCGCCCGGCAAGGAGCCCCGCTGCCTTCAGCACGCCGTGTCCCGTCTCCCCGAACGTCTCCGCGACCGGATCACCCGCCTCCCTCTCCCGCCGCAACGCCTGCTCAAATTTCTTTGTCAGGGTGGCCCGGTCGATGAGGGTCTGCTTGCTATCCATCCGGATCAGGCTCCCGAGGGTATCAGCGTTCTTGAAGAGATCATAGTACTGCTCAAGCACGCCCTCAAGCAGCCCGTCCCCGCCCGCAAGCCTCAGCCACTCCTCCTTCTCTGCCCGGATCGGTATCCCCGTGCAGGCAAGGTTAGGGACCGGCAGATACGACTCCATCGGCGAGAACCCCGCCTTCCACGCCTCGAGGGCAATGGAGAACGTCGCTATCTGGATGCACCGGGGATCGATCTCAAGCCCGTGGAGGTTATCCCGCACAATACCCCGGATCGCATCCTCGGTCTCCTCGCCGAGTTCCCGGCGCATATCAAGCAGCATATGAAACGCCGCGACCAGGAAGTGCCCGCTCCCGCAGCAGGGATCAAGTATCTTCAACTCGGCCGGGCCCTCCGGCCAGGAAGAGAAGTCGTGCTGCACCTGATCCTTGTAGTAGACCCATTCCTCCCTGAGTGGGCTATCAGGATAGAGATCAAGCCACCAGGCGCCGAGCGTGTTCTGGAGCAGGAACTGCACCATATACGGCTCGGTGAAGAGCTGAGTCACCGCACAGATATCGTAGCCCTCGATCTTCCTCCCCGATGCGTTCACCTCCTTCTTCTCCTCCGTCTGCCAGAACTGGTAGGTCCACCCGAGCGCATCCCCGGCCTGAAACGTCTCCTCAGGTATCCCCGAAAGGATCGCCTCAAGCGCCGAGGCATCCTCAGCCGCATACCGGACCTGAGTGAGCGGGCTCTCCTGCCGGAAGATCCCCGGAAGCATCCAGGCCGCATACCCCGCCGCGACCTCCCAGAGATCCCGCCCCTCCTCGCGACCGATCTCCTCGCACTCTTCAAGGGTTACCGGCACCTTAAACTCCGGGTGGATCAGCAGACGGTTCTCCGCCAGGAACCGGGCAAAGAGCATCCGGTGCCACTGCTCATAGGCCATTGACCGGACAAGATCGGCAAACGACCCGAGCCGGCGACACTCCGCCCGCAACCGCCGACGTAACTCCGCCTGCTCTTCGGTGAGGTATGCAGGCTTCCTCTCCTCCTGAACACCGAGTGCCAGAAGAGCGTTCTCCGCCCCTTCTTCGGCCTTCCGACGAGCCTCCTGCACCGCAACGTCGAGG
>JAAYTS010000184.1 GCA_012517995.1 Clostridium sp. | reverse complement strand
TTTTTTGTTTAGCATTTTAGCTAAAGCTGTAACTGCATTACCTGCACCAATATTTCCTATTTCCCTTAAAACATCCATATGTGTATCATCTAGATTATTAAAATTAAGTTTCATCTTTTTCACTCCCAAATTCATCAACATCTATTAACTTTTTAAAATTTAGAAGACTTACTATTCTGTCATTAACCTTTCCTACCCCTAATATATAATCTAAAGAAAGATCGTTGGTAAAATTTGATACATTTTCAATAGTTTCTTCTTTTAGTTGTAAAACTTCATCAACTTCATCAACTATTACACCAAAGGAAATATCTTTTAATTGAAGGATTATTATTCTAGTCTCTTCAGTTTCTTCAAAAGCTCCAAGCCCAAGCTTTTCTTTTATATCTATTACTGGAATTATATCGCCTCTTAAGTTTATAACTCCTTTTATATAATGGGGAGTTTTAGGCACTCTTGTAATAGAAAGCATCTTTTCAATTGTAGTAACATTTTGAATATCCACTCCATAATCCTCATTTCCCAGTTTAAATACAACAAATTGTCTGTTTTGAATATAAAAATCTTCACTCATTAATTTTTAACCCCCTCACTGTGGCAACATAAATTTTCAAATATTAAACTGCTAATGAATTCACATCCAGTATTAATGCTACATTTCCATCTCCTAATATAGTTGCCCCTGCAATATGCTTAACACCCGAAAGAAGTTTTCCAAGGGACTTTATAACCACTTCCCTTTGACCAATTAAAGAGTCAACTAAAAACCCTGATGTTTTTTCACCTTTTTTTACAATGACAACTGTCAAATTCTTTTTATCTTCGTCATATTCAGGTACTTCCAAGATCTTATTCAATCTCACAATAGGAACCACCATGTTTCTAAGCAGGATAACTTCTTGATTTTGAATCATTTTTATTTGCTCAGGAGTAATTTTTATAATTTCCTTAGTACTGTTTAATGGTATAGCATATTTTTCATCTCCTATTACTACTAATAGAGCCTGTATTATTGCAAGGGTAAGTGGAAGTCTTATAATAAACTTACTTCCAACACCCTTTTCAGTCTCAACTTCAACTGCACCACCTAACTGCTCTATTTTAGTTTTCACAACATCAAGTCCTACACCTCTGCCTGAAAGATCTGTTATTTTGTCTGAAGTAGTAAAGGATGGCTTGAACAAAAGATCAATAATGTCTTTTTGTGACAGGTTATTTGCCATATCTTTTTTCAAAACCCCTTTTTCAATTGCTTTTTCCTTTACCTTATCTAAATCAATTCCCTGACCATCATCTTCTACTTCAATTACAACATTATTTCCAACCTGGTATGCTTTTAAATTTATATGCCCACTAGGAGGTTTGCCAATTTTTTCTCTTATTTCTTTTGATTCTATTCCATGGTCTGCTGAATTTCTTATAAGATGTATTAAGGGTTCTCCAATCTCATCTATAACTGTTCTGTCAAGTTCCGTCTCTGTTCCTGTCATATTAAGCACTATGTCTTTTCCAAGCTCCCTTGAAACATCTCTAATCATTCTTGGAAATCTATTGAAAACCAAATCAACTGGCACCATTCTTACTTTCATTACTGAATCATGCAGACTTGTTGTTATTCTTTCTAAATATTCAACAGCTTCTGCATAGTTTTTAGAGGTATCAACATCTTCTATTCCTTCAAGACGGGTTTTAATAATTATAAGCTCACTTACAAGATTCATCAAAACATCAAGCCTGTCAATATCAACTCTCACAGTTTTACCTGTTTTTGTCTTGTGACTCTTCATTTTTAACTTGCTTTGGTCATCAGCGTTTTGACTGTCTTTTTCATCATCTTGTATATTATTGCCTTTAGTTAAAATTTCATCTTCATCTTCTTCTAGTTGTGATTGGTTAAATTTCCCAGAATCAATAGGTTTAATAACAACTTTTTTAACTTCTGATATTTGGTTGATTTCTTTGGCAAAAACCGAAGCTTCTTCTCTTGTTACACATACAACTGTAAATTCAAAATCAAATTTTTCATCTTCAATATCTTCAACCCTTGGCTCTGATTTTATAATTTCCCCATACTTTTCTAAGGTCTGAAATATTATAAATGCCCGAGCTGATTTTAAAAGACAGCTTTTGTTTAAAACTACTGTAATTTCAAAAACATTCATGCCAATAGCATAGGCCTTATTTACTGCATTTTGTTCAAATTCATCAAGTATGAAATTTGCCGTTTTATACTCTGATTCACCAGGTGTTTTCTCTTTCTCATGTTCGTCTTTTAAAGGAGGTGTTTTTTCCTCTTTACCAGCTTTCTTTTTATCCAATACCATATTTAAATTATTTATTAATTCATTATAATTATTATCCCCTTCACTTCCGGTATTCACTATATTTTCAGTATAATTTTCTAAGGCATCAAGGCATTTAAATAATAAATCCAGTAATTCTGAATTAATTTTTACCTCACTATTTCTAATGGCATGCAAGACATTCTCCATATCGTGGGTAAGCTTTGCCATTTTACTAAACCCCATGGTACCAGACATACCTTTTAATGTATGAGCTACTCTAAATATTTCATCTAAAACAGCTCTGTCTTGAGGGTCTTGCTCTAAACTTAGCAACGACTGATTAAGCAACTGTAAGTGCTCTTTACTTTCATCAATAAAAATTTCTAAGTATTGACTCATATCCATTATTCATGCACCCCCACAATTTTCATAATCTCATTGGCTATTTCGTTAAGTGATGCCACAACATCTACCACACCTTTTAATATTGCCTCCCTAGGCATACCAAATACGATAGAACTTTTTTCATCTTGCGCAATAATATATGCCTTATTTAGCTCTTTAAGTATTTTCACTCCTTCACTTCCATCTCGTCCCATTCCAGTCATTACAACTCCTATTATATTTTGCAGTTTAGTTTCTGAAACCGATCTCATCAATACATCTACCGATGGTCTGTGCCCATTTACAGGTGGATCTTTTGTCAACTTTATCCTAAGTGAATTGTCAGAATTTTTTTTAACCAGCAAATGAAAATCCCCTGGTGCAATATACACATGCCCGCATTTAATAATTTCATTTTCTTCTGCTTCTTTTACCTTAACCATACTTACATAATCAAGCCTATTTGCTAAAGATTTTGTAAAACCTGAAGGCATGTGCTGTACAACCAAAAATGCTGCTTTAACATTTGGAGGTATTGAAGATATAACCTTTTTTAGTGCCTTAGGACCACCTGTTGAAGTTCCTATTACAACAATATATTTTAATTTTTCTTGGTTTTCACCAAAATTTGTATCTGTCAAAACTTCTTTTTTGTTGTTTTTCAATGTCTTTCCTATAACTTCCATGAAAATCAGCCCTTTTTCATTAGCTTTCTCTGTTCTTGAAATATATAACTTATTATTTTTTCCCTGGATTTATCATCTATTTTCTGAAAAAACACTCCGGCTTCATATTTGTATATCCCTCTATTAGCTTCACATTTAATAAACCTTACTATTTTACCTAAAAAATGCACTTTATTAAAATCATCTAAAAGTAATTCACATTCAACAACATTCCCAATATTAAGTTTTTCTTCTAATTTTATACACACCCCACCACCACTTAAATCTCTTGTTATCGTCTTTTTAAATGTTTCATTTTCACTTAAAACTGTTTTTGAAGACTCCACAACTTTGTAGTTAATGGGAATCATACATTCAAACCTAAAAAAGCTTCTTCTTTGAATTTTTTCAATTTCATCTAATGCTTGTATTTTCAAAAGACTAATAGCAGCTTTTCTTCTCCTGTCTAAAACTTTTGCTTTAAATTTATAAAAATTCTCCTTCTTAACAAAGAATATATCTAATCTAGAACCTACTGATATGGGATATATTTTGCCTTCATGTATAGGCGCTGAAACATAATAAATCCTATCACTACAACTTCCCTCAAATTGACTTACAAATTTAGGGCTTTCTTCTACATCACTTAATGTCATTTCCACTTTCATACCCAGTTTCAGCTGATCAAAATCCATTCTCTTCACCCCTTTTTTAAGAAATGGCAAGGAATATATTTAACCACTTAAAATATTAACAAATCTACTAACAAAACTTTTTATACCTGTTCTGCCTTCGTTAATGAAATTTTCATTTATATCCAAAAGTCTTTTTGATATGTCTTTAATTTGCTTTGATGCCATACTTTTAGGAAAGCTTATGGAAAAAGGCTGCTGTGCTTTAACAGCTTTAATAACCATATTATCTTGAAGTATAAAACCTAAAGGCTGAAGTTTTATTTCTAAAAATTTTTGTGTCACCATTGAAAATTTATTTGTAATGTTATTTGCCTCAGTAGCATTTTCTGCCCTGTTTATAATTAATTTTACAGTTTTATTACTATCTCTTTTAGACACAGCCTTTATAATTGCATAAGCATCTGTAATAGAGGTGGGTTCTGGAGTGGTAACAAGAATCACTTCATCTGCCGCCATTACAAAATTCATTACACTATCAGAAAGCCCTGCACCAGTATCAATAAGTATTATATCTGATATTTTATCTAAAAGTGCAATATTAGCTAGAAATTTTTGAATTTGGTAGTTATCAAGTTTTGCTAAATCTTCGATGCCTGAACCACCAGCTACAAATTTAATATTTCCAGGTCCGTCTGATAGCACTTCAACAATATTTTTGTTATTGTATATAACATCCACTAAGGTGTATTTTGGCACAACACCAAGTAACACATCTATATTTCCTAAACCTAAATCTGCATCCATAACTGTAACTCTTTTGCCCATCTCGCTTAAAGCAATAGCAAGGTTTATTGTTATGTTTGTCTTTCCAACTCCACCCTTACCACTAGTTACAGTAATTACTTTAGCTGACTTAAGCTTATGAGTTGCTTTAACATCAACCTCTTTTTCAGGTTCTTTAACTTTTAAATTATCTATAATTTGTCTTAGTTTGTTTGCTTGATCCATCATTCACTAAATGCTCCCTATTAGATTTTTTGTTATTTTGTCGATATCTGCTAACTCTATGTCGTCTGGTACATTTTGTCCATTTGTCACGTAGGAAAGTTTTTTGTCAGCATAATGTTTTACATTAAGAATAATTCCTAAGGAAGGAGATTCATCTAGCTTTGTGAAAATTAATTTGTAATTTCCTAAAAAACTGTAGCTATCAATAATTTCCAAGCAATTATTCATACTTGTGGTTGTGCTTAAAACCAAAAATATTTCATCTGCACCAATTGCTTTTACCAAAGCTTTCAGCTCATTAAAATGAGGCTTATTTCTGCTGCTTCTACCAGCGGTATCAATAAATATGATATCTTTGTCTTGATAACTTTCAATTATATCCCTTATCTCATTTAAGGAATACACCACATTCAAAGGCATTCC
>JAAYTS010000339.1 GCA_012517995.1 Clostridium sp. | reverse complement strand
GTACCGTCATGAAAGGTGTATAAACCAAGTGCATATGTATAGCAGTTTTGTTTTATAGAAGAAGCATCAGCTATTTTTTTGTTTTTCCCACTTACATCATAAACTACCCTTTTTTCTAAAGCAAATTCATTAGGACTTCCTCTAAAATGTGCGGGAACTTCAACTTTGAATATTTTTGACTCTACCAGCGTACTACTATCACCATTTGGAACACTCCTTCCCTTTACTTGAACCGAATGTTTACCAATATCTAATGGGTGGAAGTGATATTCTAAATTAATTGATTCTACATTTCCTGTATTATTGTATTCAGTTTTCACCCATTCTCCATCAATAAACAATGCAACATGATGGCAATTGTTAGCAACTGCAACTATGTCAATTCCGTCAATGACGTTTATTTCAGTATCAGTCACAGGTGAAATCAACTTTACACTGGATTTACCGTTAAAATAATATTTATTTTGTAAAGTATAGCGATAAGTCCATGTTGTTCTGTTGGGTTCTCCTTTTTTATCATCCCAAAGTACGTCACTAGTGTCCCACCTGTTAAGTGCCATCCATGTATTTTTGCCCACTATTCCGTCTACTTCCAACCTGTTATCTCTCTGATAATTTTCAACAGCCTGCTTGGTTAGTGGACCAAATATTCCAAATTCAGAATCATCAAGCATTTTTAAATAACCATGTGTTATTAGCAGTTTCTGTAATACTATAACATCATTTTTTACATTGTCCCCGCCTTGGCTTAGCATCCAAGACCCTTTGCCTGTATATTCTGGAGTTAGATGTGCATTGTTTCCTTCCAGCAAATATTTCACCAAAGCATCAACATTACTTTCGTTGTATGCTATTTTTCCACCATCATAATAAGCTATCGTCTGTCCAACTACAAGCCCGGTTGTATTACCCAGTTTTGTCAAAATAGAGTTGCTGTCTGAAAAATAACCTCTATGTTTGGTATAGAAAAGTGCATATTCCTTGTGTTTTGCCCCTTGTATTTTGTAGTTATCCAGAATTTTACTCCCACTTACCAAACCAGTTTGTATTCTACCCAGCAATTCGTTGGGAGTAGGTGTTTTATTTGCAGGTTTCATGGTTTTAAAACACTGTTCTAACATCATTTCAATGCGTTGAGTTGCATAATAGTTACTTGTTTTTAAACATGAAAATTGACCTATTTCTATATTTCTATTATCTCTGCTTTCAAGAATAGCAACCCTAACATTTGATTTCTTTACCAAATTTGATATTGTTCTAGTAATATTTGTTTTAAAGATATTCAAAGTATTCTGATCTGAATATTCACTGTCTATAACAAAAGCTACATTCACTGTTGTACTTTGTGCTTGAACATTTGAAAGAATAATTTTTCTGGATTGTTCATATGTATTTTCTAAATTTAAGGCATTTACTATCTCTTTAGAATTTTCGCTTGACAGTGTAGCGGTAACTATACCGTTAACATCATCTACTTTTGTGGCTTGAGGCACCATTTCACCGGTCTCTTCGTCAAGACAGTATATCATAAGTTCATTTATATCCAACTCTCTTAACTGTTCCTGACTTAATTTAAAACCAATTTCCATCCAGTCAACTTTACTGCTAGTTCTTACTTCAAGTGCTTCTCCATAAAAGTGAGTTTTACCTTCCAATTCATCAGTAATATTTACTACTGTCGTTGAATTGTTTACGTTTTCACTGCTACTGATTACAACATGAGGTACCACATTTTCATCAGTAAATCCTATAAAATTCTGTTTTGAAATATTTTGAGCCGTTGACCCATCTGATTCCTTCTGTATTACACGCACTACACAGAAAAGACCGGTTCTAAAAAGCGGATCAAACATAGGCTGTGCAGCTATAATAGCCACCCCTTCTTTTTGTGCTGTAATTACGCCGTCTTTTACTTTCACCACATTTTCATCACTTGTTGACCAGTAAATTGAATCTTTATATACCTTAACAGGAATGATAGGGTCAACAAGTCCGACTTTTTCACCTTCCTTTAACAAAACCTCGTTATACATAAGGTTCATTGAGGGATATATTTTAAAATCATTTATTTCAACATAATTTTTATTTTTCTCAAGGTCTTTTAATATATGTTCATATTTGCCGTCATTTTCTTCATTGGCTGCTTTCAAGGCCTCTATATAATTTGTCGTACATGAAATTCCATCCATGCCATAGTAATTTCTGCCGTCAAGTCCTTCAGGACCTAATATAAGCTGTTCATCAGTTAAGTTATAGTATCCGTAAAAGCCATATCCCTTTTCCTTTCCGTCATCCCATGTTGTATCTAAATGATACCAATTTCCTTCTATCTTTACTATATTCCAGGCATGGTCTTCATTTGTAGCAATAACATTTTCTATTCCTGCAGCAGTAAGCATTTTATATGTCAGCATTGCATAGCCGTTGCATTTGGATTTTCCATAATAAAGGGCACTGTATGGGTCGTTATACTCGTCAGAATCTGCATAGTCTACAAAGTTTAAAATATAATCGTGTATGAGCTTTTCCTTTTCATGGTCACTCATATCATCATTTACAAGCTTTGATACTATGAAATTAACTGTTTTATCCACATATTCCTCTTGCTCTTTTGTAGTATAGTAACTAACCGTTAATTTAATTCCCGAAACCCCAAGAGAACTTAAAAATTCATAGCTTATATTGTTTATGGAAGAAGCTAAATAAGTGTCAACCTTCATTATTGAATTTAAAATTTCATCTATTTCACTTGTTTTAATGTTATCTTTATATACAATGTTTATATTTGGTATCCTGTCTGTAAATCTTTTTAGAAGAACTGATTCTAAATCATCTTTAGAGTATGCTGCAGCATGGTAATCATCATTATAGCTAAACTCAAATGTTACCTTTAAATTTCCAACGGCACCGCTGGCACTATAAGAAACACCTTCAAGGATAAAAGGCTTTGAACTTTCTTTTACAGCTTCTTCAAGGGCTGTACTGATTATATCACCTAAAATACCCATATCCCCTTCGTATATTACACTGTAATTAGTTCCTAACCTGTTAAAATTATAAATAAGAGCATCTTTAAAATCTTCTGAAGTCTTTACTTTAGTAGTTACCGTACAAACATTACTATGCTCTGAAAAAGTGCCTTCATCTGATACAGCTGCAACGGTAAATTCATATGTCCTGCCCGGAGTTAAATTCTCAACTGTATGCGGGCTGGATTTTGCTCTGGCTGTTACAGATGAATCCTCTGTATAAATAATAAATTCAACATCATCTCCCCCTGAATGAACCCACGAAAGAGTGACAGACCTGGACGTCTGGGAAACAACCTTTAAATCTTTTGGTGCATCCAATACAGGAACATTGGGTGTGGGTGTAGATGTAGGCGTAGGTGTCGGGGTTGGATTTATCTTTTCAACAGGAAACTCACTTATCATTTCAAGAAGATAACGTCCCAGAAGTGCATAATCTACACTGTTAATCCTACCATCGCCGTTTAAATCCGCTGCTTTAAAATTTATTTTACTTTCTTCAATGATACCCAGCAAATACCTGCTCATAATAGCTGAGTCAAGACTGTTAATGTTGCCGTCATTATTGACATCTCCGTATTTTACATTTTCATCGGCACCAAATACCTTTAAAACATTAGTGCTAAAAAGCGGTGTAAAAACAAGACATAATACAATTACAATACTTAGAATTTTTTTAAAATCATACATTAAAATTACCCCCCTAAGATTTTTATTTTTTTTGCTGTCAATTATATTGAAAAGACCAAAAACATAAAATTTAACTAAACAAAAACTCACATTATTATTTAATAATTTTACCATTTGCATCAACATTTTTCAAGGAATTTTTTGGTGGTTTGCTTATATAAATTACAAAATTTATTTACATAAATCAAATTTTAAATTAGTTAATTTCAATAACATACCTATTATATTATCAAAAAAAAACTCAAATAATAATTGTGAATCCTAAAAAATTGGAGGAAAACAGTATGAATAAGTGTCAAAAAATACAGTGCTCAGTTACAAGTTGTATGTTTAATGAATTTAGTGAAAACTTATGTAATCTAGAGGCAATACAGGTAAGTGCTGCTGCAAAATCAAACAGCGGTGCTCCTTATGATGAAACACTCTGCGCAAGCTATAAACCTAAAAAAGAAAAGAAATAAATTCGGATCTTTAAAAAAACTTTCAAATAAAGTAATAAATATAATTAAAATAAGGTTCTTGTAGCAGTTTGTTACAAGAACCTTCCCTCTAATAATTTAATAATTTCCTCATCTTTAAGCTTTCTCCACTTGCCTTCCGGCAAATCCCCTAAAGTTAAATGTCCAAAGCAAATTCTTTTAAGTTTTAAAACAGGATGCCCGATACTTTCACACATTTTCCTGACCTGTCTGTTTTTGCCCTCATATATGGTTATTTCAACAATAGAAGTATCTTTAAAACGTTTGATTATTTTAAATTTTGCCGGTGCTGTAACATAGCCTTCCAGCTCTAATCCTTTTTCAAACTTTTCTATTTTATCCCAAGATGGAATACCCTTTATTACCGCCATGTATACTTTCTTTATTTTAAATTTAGGATGGGTGAGTCTGTATGTAAGACTTCCATCGTTGGTTAAAATTAATAGACCTGATGTTTCATAATCAAGCCTGCCTACAGGAAAAATCCTCTCGGGTACATCCACCAAATCAATAACCGACGGCCTTTGAAACTGATCTTTCACGGTAGTCACGTACCCTGCAGGTTTGTTTAATAAAATATAGATCTTTTGTTCTTTTCTCTTTACCCTGTTGCCGTCAAAGCATATTATATCTTTGTCATCTACTTTAATTCCTAATTCAGTAACTACATTGCCGTTTACTGAAATCCTGCCATGTAAAATAAGCTCTTCTGCTTTTCTTCTTGAAGCAACCCCACAATCAGCTAAATATTTTTGAAGCCGCACTTTTTCCATAAATACAAATCAACCCTTTTTGTCTAAATACTTCTGCTATTAAATACTTCCACTCTAATTTACCATGCTATATTTTACCGATGTAACACCATTACAAACATACCTTTAATATTATTGCAATATGCTAACTTCCAACCTCCAACCTCCCACTTCCCATTATACCACTCAAGCTGACAAATACACAAACTTTATTCCT
Source organism: Clostridium sp. (assembly GCA_012517995.1). GTDB lineage: Bacteria > Bacillota > Clostridia > Acetivibrionales > Acetivibrionaceae > Herbivorax. The sequence continues at coordinate 1,495 of JAAYTS010000339.1, read as the reverse complement.
CTTCATCATCAAGTTCTTTAATTGTTTTTCGCACCTTAATTTTCTTCTTTATTGCCTGGTTTGCCTTTTCAATAATATCCGGCACCATGTCAAGTATCTTTTCCAAAGAAGAATTTATCGTAACAGGCAAAAGCCTTATCTGACCTTGACCTACAACCATAAAAGCAACAGGATTTATACTTACTCCGGCACCGCTGCCCCCTGCAAAGGGATATTTAGAAGGTGTTCCGCCGCTGCTTCCGTCTTCATCTTCACTGCTTTCCCCGTTTTTTATTTCACAACAGGAATTATATTCCCCTCCCCCTGCCGCAAATCCAAAAGTTACTTTTGATACCGGTATTATGACAGTACCGTCAGGAGCTTGGACAGCATCTCCCACAATTGTATTGACGTCCACCATATCCTTTATGCTTTCCATGGCTGTTGTCATCAAACCTTCAATAGGATGTTGTTCCATATAAATCACCGCCTATTTTTTTATTACCCACTAACACATTTTTCTGCTTTTTTTCCTGCTTTAAATAAAGTAAGTCTATTTTTTGCAAAATGTGTTAATATCATAAATCCTATAACAATAATATAGACAATTCTAACATTAAATATACAGTAAAAATCTATATTAATATTTTTTTCCGAATAATTAGGCTTTATTGCTATATGTTTTTTTTCTACTTTAATATACCGGTATAAAAATGAGATTATTATACCCCAAAAAGTCCATAAAAGACCTGTTAATACAGATGTTTGACAGGCATTTCCCGTTCCGAAATTCATATCAAAGCTTAAATTCTTTAGTGTTATTTTACATCTTAAAAATTTATTTATTTTTTTTATAAGACAACGGTGTTTTAAATAGAAATCCCTGCCCCTTTCAATTCTCTCTAAAATACCTGTATACTTTATATTTTTTCTTTCTTTTTTGCCGTCTGTTTTTTTTGCAAAGCTATAAAAAATGCCTTTCCTTTTGGTATCAATCCTTGGAATTTCATATTTGTATTTTAATAAACCCTTATACAGAAAAAAAGACAATACAAAAACATCATCTTTGGTTCTTTTTTTATATTCTATAACAAAATTTATTTTGGATAATAGTATAATTATTGCTAAAGCAGTTAAAATAATAATAAAAAAAAACCGGGTCATTATATCACCTCAATTAGGTATTTTTCCCTAAAACTAAAAAAATACACTGAATCAGTGTATTTTTTTAGTAAATTTATTTTTTCTTATTTACTTGTTAATTTGCATCTTAGTCTTTTTGTTTATCTGTAGTATCTGCTTTTTCTTGTTCATCTTTGTCTGTGCTTATTTGATTTTTATCCTCTTTTGTATCTGTATTTATATTAGCTGCATCTGTTTTTATTTCATTAAATTCTAATATTGGAAAATCTGAATCTGATTTAAAGCCAAAGCATCTAAAGAATTCTTCTGTAGTTTCATAAAGAAAGGGTTTGCCTGGCGCATCAAGCTTTCCACATTCCCTTATTAATTTTTT
>JAAYTS010000316.1 GCA_012517995.1 Clostridium sp. | reverse complement strand
GTGCAATGATCAATTACTCTATGAATACTCATTCAAGCAAAATCATATGCTCGAATCATTCACATATTGCATCTAATCCTTCCCATCAAACCTGCCTAATCAAAACCATCGCAATTAAACGCATCAGTTTGCTTATTATAACAACACATACAAGATTTGATGATTTTCTCATTCTGAGACATCCCAAAAATAGACTTTTTTCATCAGACTTACCCTTTCTCAAACTACTTTAACAAGGGCCTTTTTCTCATTCAAGTGCTAAATGCTTTTAGATTTTTATACCAAACAGCGTACTTTCACAATATTTGAAAAACGCACACTGTATGTCATTCCAGTTATTATATACTCCAAAGGAAAATATCTTTTTAGTCTAACATATACCAATATCATCATCAAAAGAGTGCGTATTAATAATAAGCCAGAAAACAGTCTGATCTTGAAGGAAAGGTAAAACATCATCTCCTAAAAAGCCGTTTAAACACATTTAGGTATATGTTTAAGCCACTAGATTTAGTAAGATATGAAATACCAATATACAATGCTAAATAAGCAATTGATATTAAAGTTATATCAATTATTATAGTCGATGTATGTAAAAAAGGAGTAAAAAAATAAACTAATATTCCTACTATGATTGAACATGTTAGGGAACCAAATACATCCCTAATTTGACAAATTATACCATACCCAATAAGCTTTCCAAGAATAAATGCATTAACAAAAAAAGAAAGGTACGCAGCACTTGCAACGCCCCACATCAACCCCATTATACCAAATCTCAACCCGAAAAAGATAATTACTAAGCCTACAACTCTTTTGCCTACCTGGATAGTAAAATACAGAGACCCCATTCCTAATGATTTAACAATATTTGTGTTCAATGTGTTAAGTGCATACAACATTCCCCACACACAAAATATTTGGAAAAATGGTACTGAATCTATCCACCTCTCTGTGAACAATAAAATAATCAAAGGTTTGGCAATTATTATGAGCCAAAACATCAAAGGAAAATTGATAAATGTAATTGCCTTAATGTTATTTCTTAGACCTTCCCTAACTTTTGATAAATCATTTTGCAGTCTAGAAAACACAGGAAAAGATACTTGATTGACTACTGCGGCCAATCCTTTTGTTGGAACCTCTTCAAGTTTTTTGGCCTGTGTATAATATCCTAATTGATCTGCTGAAAACACTTTTCCAATTATCAATGCTTGAATGTTCACGTATATTGTCTCAGCAAGATTTGCTAATAACACAAAGGAACCGAAGCCAAACAACTCCTTAAATGATTTTATACTAAAACCAAAACTTGGCTTCCATGATCCCAGAGTAAAACAAAAAATAGCAATAACAACACTAGTAGTCAGATTTTTTACAACCAGACTCCATACTCCCCATCCCAAATATGCTAAAAATATGCTTATGATAACACCTGATAGATTTCCTGCAATATTTATAAGCGCCAACAATTTGAAATTAAGTTGGCGCATTAATTGATTAACTTGTACTAAGTATAAAGAGTTTATCAAAAGTACTAAACCCAGGACCTTAAGTATATCGTTTAACTGATTAATATTATAAAATGCAGAAATAGAATCAGCAGTAAAAAACAAGGTGATATAGAAAAAGACAGATATAGCAAGATTCCACGAAAATACCGTCGAATAATCAATATCATCCACTTGATCCTTTTGAATTAGAGCAGATGCTAAACCTCCATCTATTAAAGTGTTACATATTGCAATAAACACCATCATCATCCCAATTACTCCAAAATCCTCAGGTGACAATAACCTAGTTAATACAATATTCCCTAAGAAAGAAATAATCATAGACCCAAACCGATGCACAGAACTCCACACTATGCCCAAAACTGCTCTAGTCCTTAATTCACTCATGTTTATTTGTAGATAAACTCAATATATGATGGTGACCATATATTATCAAATAAGGAATACGTATGAACTTTTAGGGTTTTACTATCTTCAAGGAATTCAAGGATCTGAATCCATCCTCCAATCGATTCTGGATATTCATGAATTGCAAACATATTTTGTAAAACAGGAAGTCCTTGGTTATTTTCAGAAATTAAGCTTTTTGCTCCTCCTCCCCGATGTCCACATAGCACTAAACGAATGTTATTATTCATAACCAGTTTTTTCCATAAATCCTGCCCATCATTTACCCCACCATCACCTAAAGAGCCATCCTTAGACACAAAAGTATATGGACTCAATGTTTGATAGGAATACTTCTCATGGTCATACCTTTCGCCATTCTTGTCAAGAAATGCATGGGTAAGTAAAATTCCTGTTCCATGCATTTCATTTACATATTTACTCGCCCACTCAACTACTGCATCTCTTGGACCAAACTCTAAATTGACCAGGTAAAATTCATTTCCTTGAATTTTAAATTCATATATACTATTTTCATATGCACCATCCTCATATGATGTTACATATGTTTTCATTTTTGATTCATCGAAATAATCATTATATAAAGTTGTTCTATCCTTACTGTTACCGCCTTCTCCATAATCGTGATTACCTACAGCTAAGACGTAATCAATCTTTCCATCAAATACAGAGAAGCTTCTTTTAGCAGCTAAATACTCAGACACTTCGTTTCCATCTGTGATGTCACCTACTTGAAGTACGAGAAGAATATTAAAATCACTTTCAGAAATATGTAATACCCTTTTTGTTAACTCTGTTAATTTTCCCCTCCTAGAAGAATACCTTGTATATTCCTGGATATCAGGTATCAATATTACTAATTGAGATGAATGAGAAAGTACTTGTTCTCCTGAATCATTCAGGTTTGTAAATGTGAATTGGTCGGAATTTTTTCCAACTAATTCCTCAAACCAACTACAGGAAACAATAAAAATAATTATCACAAATGCTAATACATATCTTATCATCTTCACACGTCTTAAACAGTATTAACTAAAGTTTATATAATATAAATATGGCTATTTAGCAGCTTTGCACACTTTATAGAAGTTATATAAAATTGCTATTTGCCTTAATCTTCAATGGATAAACAAAATTATACTACCATTAACCCAAAATACTACTCACTCATTATACTTAAAATACAATACTTGATAATACAGTTGTTGCTTAAATATTACACCTCCGGCAGGTCAGTCACACAGGGCACAAAGTTACCTAAAATAATAGCGTTTTCATGGTTTTTTAACACTAAATGGACGAATTTCAGAGGCCCACAGAAAAATCTGAAATACACGTCAATACAAACAAAGAGGTGCTAATCAACTGCAACTTGGACCGCTTTTTTTTCGCAAGAGTGAAAGGCCATGCTGATTATTGTGGCGTATATAACACGAAAGCCGGTCCAGATTGCTCTGAACCGGCTTTTGTAAAAAAATAAGAGG
>JAAYTS010000183.1 GCA_012517995.1 Clostridium sp. | reverse complement strand
TTTCTGTGTTTAATTCTATTTATATATATTATATCGGATTTCACCGGTCATTTTCATAATTTTATACTTCTGTTTTTTATATATCTTTTATTGATTCTAATATTTTATGTATCACCACATTGAGATATTCTTACTGCCTTTTATAACTTTTATTTCTACTTCATGCTTTTCCAGTTTACTCTCTATTCTTTCCAATATTTCACCGTGTCTTTTAAGTTGTTCTGTATTTTGCTTCCAACCATCAAATAAAGCTTCTAACTTGCGGCCGTGGTCATTTTCTATTCTGGTTACTATGTCTTCTAGTCTTTGTTGGCTTGCTTCTAGTCTTTGTTGGCTTGCTTCTAGTCTTTGTTGGCTTGCTTCTAGTCTTTCCTGTCTTGCTTCTAGTCTTTCCTGACCCGCTTTTAAGCCTCCTATTTCTCCTTCTAGTCTTTCCTGACCCGCTTTTAAGCCTCCTATTTCTCCTTCTAGTCTTTCCTGGCCTGCTTTTAAGCCTCCTATTTCTCCTTCTAGTCTTTCCTGGCCCGCTTTTAAGCCTCCTATTTCTCCTTCTAGTCTTTCCTGGCCCACTTTTAAGCCTGTTATTTCTGTAAATATCAGTTCTAACAGTTCTCTGTCAGTCATTCTTTCTCCCTCCTTTCAATATGAATTTTTAATGTACTTAATTATCAATTATATAATGTAACGGAAATAAATACAATATTTATTTATAAATAAAGTTTTAAACTAGCTAGATTAGTGCCATGCCCCGGCACACCACTAAAAAAGAAGCACGGGACTTCCCCATGCTTCTTTTTTTCTTATTATTCAAATATCACTTCTATTATATGTTCATTTCCATCTGTAAAAACTGGAACGAGATTTCCTTCTAGCTTGTTGCCATCAACAGTTATACTTGCTTTATCATCTGCTAAACGATAGAATCCTTTAGGCTTACTGACGCTTACATTATATAAAGCTCTGCCTGTGTTTACAATATAATTCATTGATTCTTGATCTTCTTTTAATATTGGATCTATAATTATACCATTTATATTGTACTCAACACCGATAGCTGATATCATTGTAAGATTTAGCCATGTAGCTGTACCACTTAAAAGAGGACCAATATTTTCTCCAGTTTCACTGTTATTGTACTGAGTACAAATTCTCGGGTTTCCACATATTACAAATGGATCATTCATTGTCCTAAACGGTAGTACAAGATCCACCATCCAATAGCCGAGATTTGCAAGTCTTGCTGCTAGCTCTTTATCTTTTACTTTTTTTGCAGCTTTAAACATTGCAGCAGTAGCCATCATGGTTGCGTGCTTAAATACTGCACCGTTTTCCCTGTCACCTGGAAAGTAGTGTCCTGTTGCAGTATCATCTGCCACCTTGCCTAAATCTGTAGGCGTTACAAGTTTAATTCCATACGGGGTCTTTAATGTGCTGTCTATTACATCTAACATACTTCTTATTTGCTCTTCATTTGCACAATCTGCAAGAACAGACCAGCTAAAGGAGTTTATAAAGTATGAGCCGTCTAAATTAGGGTCGGCAGATAAATTATCTCCTTTTGAACCTAAATATGCAAATTCTCCGTTTTCATATCTGTTAAACAGTGCCCTTGCAAAAAATACATCTTTCCATGCATGCTCTTGGATATTATCATATAAATTCTTAGAAAGTTCTTTTAACTCATTATTATATTCCAAATCTCCCTTTTCCTCAGAAAGCTCTATCATTTCATCTATTGCAACTTTTAAAAGAAATGCATTCATGACACTTTCCGTGTAATTACTTTCAAATGGGTCTCCCATTTTTCCGCCAGTTCTTTTAAGCTGCTCTTTATACCGCTTTTCCTTTTCAATACCGTTTATATAGTCACTGTCGAGCTTTAAACAGTCGTTCCAGTCTGCAGAATCAAGCAGCGGCATTTTGTGCTTTCCAACAGAAATCTCTGCTGAATACCTGATTATTGCTTTTATTGTTTCGTATACAGGTCTAGTTAAAATAGGTGAATTACCAGCCACTATAACTTCTTCATCTAAAAATCCTATATCCCCGGTAAGGTTGATATACCTGTAAGCAGCCTGTATAAACCAAAGAGCATCGTCAGACCATTTTCCTGGTTCCTTTCCTTCCCAATAGAAATTATGATAGGCAAACCCAAATTCAAATACCTTTGAACACCATTCTTTTAAAAGCTGTTTGACAAAATCAGCCTCTCCCATGCTGACAAAGTAATACATTGTAGCAAAAACATCCTGAATTTCCCTAAAACCAATCTCTCTATAACCTTTCTGGGTCTGACAGAAAGATCTTGAAACAAATGTCTGGTATAAAATCTGGAAGGGAAGGTTCCTGTTAAAATAAATATTTAGTTCCTGATTCTCTGAGTTTAATTGGACAAAATTCCTGTATTTATCATAAAACTCTATATTTTTATCCAATGCCTTCAAAACCTCATCCTTGTCCATAAACTTGTCAATAAGGTTTGACACTTCTTCAATAAGGGTGTTGTCATAATCAAAGTCAGGATTTGCTTTACTTGAAACAAGACCTGTAAAATTATCTACTACTCCCACATCTCCATGCTCAATTGTTAAGTCCCCGGCTAATGCAAAAAAGCCCGGCCCTTTTCTGTAAAAATTATTGCTAAGCTTAGTAAGGTTTTCAGGGTTTTCTAAAGTTCCATTGCCAACAAATTCATTGTAGTTTGAGGAAAATTCTTTTGGAAACTCAACACTGTTGCCATTTCTAATTATTAGAGTATTAAATCTTAAATCCTGACGGCATTGCTCAGGATAATAGTCAGGTGATATAGCCGCTATACCACCGCCGTCTTGCATCAAAACAGAGGACTGCATTATAACATTGGTATATACAACATCTTCAAATATTGCATGGGGAGTTCCTGTACCAAACATTCCTGTATATACTATTTTTAAATTTCTTTTCTTTCCGGATACATTCTTTATTTCAATTCTCTGTACTTCCGTTGCCAGTGGAAGACCTTCATACTGAGGCAGTATAAAAATAGTTCTTTTAATCTCAAGGCCACATTTTGTTTTGTATTCTATAATGCTGTGGTTTTGTGAATGAGTGCAAAATGCTGACTCTATATTTTCATCATTTACATCTGCTGAATAAAATATTTTTTTGAAATTTTCAACAATATAAAATTGACGGTTTGCAGGAAAACCATTTTCCTCCGCTCTCATATCCCATCTTGTTGCCAACACCTGAGTATCTGCATGAGATCTAAAAGCTCCCCTTCCAAACCTGTCAACAACACTTTTAGGCGTTGTCTGAAGAGCATAGTCATAACCTATTCTGTTACCCATTAAAAGGTTAACATAAAAGTGAGGTCCTGGTGATGGAGTACGCAAATCAATGGTATGCTCTCCTCTATCATTTAAAGCCCCTGCCCATCTATCAACATTTGCTAATACTTTTTTAAGTCCTTTTCTTATTTGAGAAGGAACTGATACTTCTTTTTTAGAACCTTCTTTATATACTTTTATATCATCTTTTTCTAAAAACAATAAAACAGAATATGAATTGTCACATTCTTTTAATATAAATTCTGATATTTCCTTGTCTTTAAGAAGTTGTAATACAGCTGGAGCTTTAAAAGGTAAATTAGCAACTCCAATAGCACTTTTATAATCAGTATTAACAAAAATTGCGTCAACAATTGTCTTTTTGTCCAACACATCTCCAAAACGCTCTCTTAATATGGTTTCGGGAGATAGTTTAAAATCCCTGGCTACAATTTTCTGTAACATAACAGACCTCCATTTTTCATTTTAATATTATGTAATTTTTAATAATATACTAATATAAAATTATTTTTTGTTTAAAAGTTTTTAACTCTTTATAACATTATTTAATAGTATTATATATGTAGGTAGTATTTAATTCAAGGTATTTATACTGTTTTTATAAATCAATACAAATTAACCTTTCCGATTATATCATAAATACTTTTATATCCATGGATTTCCATATAATCCTTGATACCTTTTACAACATCTTCACAAGCTGTAGGATTTACAAAATTATATGTTCCCACCATTACTGCACTAGCACCAGCTAACATAAATTCAATGGCATCATCTCCACTAGAAATTCCCCCCATACCAATTATAGGTACATTGACAGTCTGTGCTACTTCATAAACCATTCTAATTGCAATGGGCTTTACTGCGGGTCCCGACAGCCCCCCCATATTATTAGCAAGAATAGGCCTTTTTTTATGTATATCAATTGCCATTCCTAAAATTGTATTAATAAGTGATATGGCGTCTGCCCCTGCATCTTCTGCTGCTTTAGCTACTTCCTTTATATCGGTTACATTAGGAGTAAGTTTTACTATAAGAGGCTTTTTACAATATTTACGCACACTTTTTGTAATTTCACTTATTCCAGCTGTAGTGGTTCCAAAGGCAACACATCCTTTTTTTACATTAGGACATGAAACATTTAATTCAATACCGTCAATATCCTCATCTGACAACATCTCTGCCATTTTACAATAATCTTCAATTGTGTTACCAGCAATGTTTGCAATGATTTTAGTTTTATACTTTCTCAAAAAAGGAATTTCATCCCTTATAAAAGCCTCAACTCCTGGATTTTGAAGTCCCACACTGTTTAAAATCCCTGCCGGAGTTTCTGCAATTCTAGGTGGTTTGTTCCCCTGTCTTGGCTCTAAAGTTAATCCCTTTACCGATATACCCCCTATCATGTTAAGGTCTGTATATTCTTTAAATTCTCTTCCAAATCCAAATGTGCCAGAGGCTGCAATAACAGGGTTATCAAATTTTATTCCTTTAATATCAACACTTAAATCAATCATCAAAAATCACCTCGCTACTCCAAAATACAGGACCATCCTTACATACATGACTGTACTTCCATTCATCATCACTTTTGGTTTTACATGCACATACAAGACAGGCACCTATTCCACAGCCCATTCTCTGTTCTAAAGAAACCTGACATTTGATTTCATTCTTATTTGCTATATCTACAACTTTCTTTATCATAGGCGTTGGACCACAAGTATAAATTATGTCAAACTTATTGTTTTTAAGTTCCTCTTCTAAAGGCTCTGTTATAAGCCCATTATAGCCTTGGCTTCCATCATCAGTAGAAATAACAAGTTTATCACAAGCTTTTTTAAATTCATCATTTAACACAACAAAATTCTTATTTCTAAAACCTAAAAAAGCTGATTTTCTGGCGCCTTTTATCTCATTTAGCAGGTACAAAAGTGGAAAAACTCCTATTCCCCCACCAACAACAGCTATATTTTTGTATTCTTCTAAAATGGTAAAGGGATTTCCTAAAGGACCAATTAAATCCACCTTGTCTCCTGGATTTTTTTGTGATAAATACTCTGTTCCAATACCCTTTATTTGAAATACAATGTCAATACTTTTTTTATTTTTATCCACATTACATATACTTATAGGTCTTCTTAAAAGAGCATTTATCCCGTCACAGCATTTAATATTGACAAACTGTCCAGGTTTTGCTTTTCCTGCTATATATTCCGAGTTAATGTTCATTTTATAAATGCACTCCGATAACTTTTGTACACTCTCCACCTTTTCATTTAAAATCCTAGACATATTATCCTCCTAAAACACTTAAATTAATCACTTGAAAATCTTTTTCTTCTTTTTTAAGCTTAATGCAATCAACAACAGCTCTAGCTGTATCTAGGGAAGTAAGACATGGTATGGACATTTCCACTGCCTTTCTTCTTATTTTAAAGCCATCTCTGTCAGGTTTTCGCCCCTTTGTTGGAGTATTAATTATAAGCTTTATTTTCCCTGACTGAATTAAATCAAGTATATCTGGTTCACCTTCTCCAATTTTGCGAACTGCATTTGTAGCAACTCCCTCGCTATTTAGCACATTAGCAGTTTTTCCTGTAGCATAAAGGTCAAATCCAAGCTTTTCAAATTCTTCTGCAATGGGTATTAATTCTCCTTTGTCACTATCTCTTACTGTCATAAGAATTCCCCCGCCTTTTTTAGGAATTTTTATACCCGATGCAATAATGGCTTTATAAAGGGCTTCTGGCAATGTCCTTGCAACACCTAAAACTTCACCAGTTGACTTCATTTCAGGTCCTAAACTAATATCCACACCATGAAGTTTTTCAAAGGAAAACACCGGCGCTTTTACTGCAACATACTCTGATTCTTTGTAAAGTCCAGTACCGTACTCAAAATCTGAAAGCTTTTTACCCATCATAATGCGTGTAGCAATATTTACCATAGGAATACCAGTTACTTTGCTTATATATGGGACTGTACGGCTAGAGCGGGGATTTACCTCTATAACATAAACTTCATTATCATAATAAACATATTGAATGTTAACAAGACCTACAACATTAAGGGCTTTTGCAAGCTTTCTTGTATAATCAACCACTTTTTTCTTTACATTTTCGTCAATGGTCTGTGTTGGGTAAGCAGATATGCTGTCACCAGAGTGAACCCCTGCTCTTTCTAAATGTTCCATAATACCAGGAATTAAAATATCCTCCCCGTCACAAATTGCATCAACCTCTATTTCCCTGCCCATCATATATTTGTCAATCAGTATAGGGTGTTCTTGTTTTACTCTATTTATTATTTCCATAAACTCTTCAATGTCTTTATCGTTAAATGCTATTTCCATACCCTGCCCCCCAAGAACATAAGAAGGTCTTACTAAAACAGGATATTTAAGTTCTCGTGCAGCATTTAATGCTTCTTCCAATGTAAAAACAGTTTTCCCTTTTGGTCTTGGGATACCTATTTTCTCTAATATAGAATCAAATTTTTCCCTGTCCTCAGCAGCATCAATAAACTCTGGCTTTGTACCAAAAATCTTAACTCCCATTTCATCTAATGCCTTTGTAAGTTTGATGGCCGTTTGCCCTCCAAATTGGACAATTGCACCATATACTTTTTCAGTCTCTACAATGTTTCTAACATCTTCAGCTGTCAATGGCTCAAAATAAAGCTTGTCCGCTGTATCAAAATCCGTACTTACAGTTTCTGGATTATTGTTTGCAATTATCGTCTCATATCCCTCTTCTTTTAGTCCCCATATTGAATGCACTGAACAGTAGTCAAATTCTATTCCCTGTCCTATTCTTATAGGACCTGAACCAATTACTAAAACTTTTTTGTTTTGAGATTTTTTAATTTCACAATGCTGATCATAAGTGGAATAGTAATATGGGGTGGCTGATTCAAACTCTCCTGCACAGGTATCCACCGTTTTATATACTGCCAAAACACCAAGTTCTTTTCTTTTTTTAAGTACATCTTTTTCTTCACAGCCTATATATTTTCCAATTATATTGTCTGTAAAGCCCATTTTCTTTATTTTTTTCATCTTTTCAAATGTAAAATCTTCTAATTTCAATGTTTTAAGATTTTCTTCTGCTTCTACAATTTCTTTTATTTTACTTAAAAAGAATAAATCAATTTTTGTAACTTCATGAATATATTCAATTGGAATTTTTCTTCTTATTGCTTCTGCTATTACAAAAATTCTTTCATCGTCAACATTTTTGATTTTTTCTCTTATTTCATCATGGGTAAATTTTTTGTAAGTTTCCTGTTCTAATGTAAAAATACCAAGTTCTAAAGATCTTAAAGCCTTCATTAAAGCTCCTTGAAAAGAAGTACCAATTGCCATAACCTCTCCAGTGGCTTTCATCTGGGTACCAAGAGTTCTTTTAGCCTTTACAAATTTATCAAAAGGCCATTTTGGTATTTTAACCACCACATAGTCTAAGCTTGGCTCAAAACAAGCAAATGTATTTTTAGTAATATCATTTTTTATTTCGTCCAATCCATATCCTATGGCTATTTTTGTTGCCACTTTTGCAATTGGATAGCCAGTTGCTTTTGAAGCTAAAGCAGATGACCTACTCACCCTTGGATTTACTTCTATTACTGCATATTCAAAACTTGTAGGATGTAGAGCAAATTGAACATTACATCCTCCCTCAATTTCTAAAGTAGAAATAATTTTCAAAGAAGCAGCCCTAAGCATTTGATATTCTTTATCAGATAGTGTTTGGGCTGGTGCCACAACTATACTATCACCAGTATGAACCCCTACAGGATCTATATTTTCCATACTGCAAACTGTAATAGCATTTCCCTTACCATCCCGTATAACTTCATACTCTACTTCCTTCCACCCAGCAATGCATTTTTCAATTAAAACCTGACTGACTCTACTAAGTCTAAGTCCGGTACTTACTATTTCTTTTAATTCATTTTCATTATATGCAATACCACCGCCAGCCCCACCTAGTGTATAAGCTGGTCTTACAATAACAGGATATCCAATTTCTTTTGCAAAGTCTACTGCATCTTCTATTGTATTAACCACCTTACTTGCTATGCACGGCTCTCCTATACTCTCCATAGTGGCTTTAAATGCCTGCCTGTCTTCTGCCTTTTTAATGCTATCTGTTCCAGTCCCTAAAAGCTTGACGTTATTTTCTTTTAAAAAGTTAATCTCTTCAAGCTCCATGGCAAGATTTAAGCCAGTCTGTCCTCCTAAAGTAGGAAGTAAGCTGTCTGGCTTTTCTATTTTTATTATATTTTTCACCACATCCAAAGTAAGAGGTTCTATATAAACCTTATCAGCAATATTAATATCTGTCATTATTGTTGCTGGATTGCTGTTTACTAAAACAACTTGAATGTTTTCTTCCTTTAACGCTCTGCAAGCTTGTGTTCCTGCATAATCAAACTCTGCAGCCTGGCCTATAACTATAGGACCAGAACCAATTACCAAAACCTTTTTAACATCACTTCTTTTAGGCATTTAGTACCTCACCTTCTTTGGTCTTTTTTATCATTTCCAAAAACTCATCAAAAATATGTGCCGTATCTGCAGGTCCTGGGAAAGTCTCTGGATAAAACTGAACGGTAAATACTGGAATATCTTTATATCTTATTCCTTCAACAGTATTGTCATTTATATTTATATGACTAATTTCCATTTTGTTTTTGTCTAAAGATTCTTCCAAAACAGTGTATCCATGGTTTTGAGATGTAATATATGTTAAACCTTTTTGCACATCCTTAACAGGATAATTAGAGCCCCTATGCCCCATTTTAAGTTTTTTTGTATCTCCACCATTTGCAAGGGCAATAAGCTGATGTCCTAAAGAAATGCCCAAAATAGGTATACTACCCATTAGTTTTTTAATTGTATTTATTGTATCAGTACAATCTTTAGGATTGCCCGGCCCATTAGAAATCACTATCCCATGAGGATCTACTTTTAAAATTTCATCTGCCTTTGTACTAGAGGGAAAAACATAAACCTCACAATTTCTGTTTATAAGGGACTCAACAACATTATTTTTTGCCCCTAAATCCATCAAAGCAATTTTATACCCGTCACCTTTATAATGTTTAATTTCTTTAGTTGAAACAAATTGAACAGGATTTTTAATCTCATATTTTTTTATTTCAATTACTTTATCCTCAAACTTAAAATCAGCTTTGGTTGAAATAATCCCCTTCATAGTGCCCTTATCTCTTAAATGCTTTGTAAGAGCTCTAGTGTCAATTCCTTGAATGCCAATAATATTGTTTCTTTTTAAATATTCATTTAATGTTTCAGAAGTTCTCCAATTACTAGGGGTATTACATAACTCCCTTACAACTAAGCCTTTAACTTGAGGTTTTAACAATCCCACTTCATCACCATTTATGCCGTAATTTCCAACAAGGGGATATGTCATAGTTACAATTTGTCCATAACATGAGGGATTTGTAAGTACCTCTTGATAACCTGTCATTCCTGTATTAAAAACTATTTCTCCAATAACCTCTCCTGCCATGCCAAAACTTTCCCCATGAAATATTGTGCCATCCTCTAGTGCCAAAATAGCTTTCATAATAATCCCACCTTATCAAAAACAGTTTATCTAAGTACACTGTTAATATCTTCTTTCATCCTTAGTGCTTCAGCCCTTGAAGCCTCATAAAATTTTTCTTCTGTATATTTTTCTTTCCATCTTTCTGACTTATAGGCACACATAATACTTCTAGATGCATTTACTATAGCCCCTAAACCATCCGGATTAAATGAGTGGGCCACATCTTTTGCAGTACCACCTTGTGCCCCATAGCCTGGAACTAAAATATATCCACTTTTTAATATTCTTCTTAGAACCTTAGCTTGATTTGGATATGTTGCCCCCACTACTGCACCAACACTGCTATATCCATACTCTCCTTTAAGTTCTTTTCCCCATTCTTCAACATACTGTGCAACAATCTCATATATACTCTTTCCCATTTCAGTAAGAATATCTTGAAACTGACCTGATGATTCATTTGAAGTTTTTACAAGAATAAATATACCTTTGTTATATTTATCACAATCTTTTATAAAGGGTTTTATGCCATCTATACCAAGATAAGGATTGACAGTAAGTGCATCCACATCAAATGCAGCTTCTTCTATATCTTCTATTTTTGTTTTTCCTAAAAAAGCAGCAGAATAACTTTCAGCTGTAGAACCTATATCATTTCTTTTTCCATCAGCAATAACCAAAAGTCCTTTTTCCTTTGCATACCTGCATGTTTCATAAAAAGCCTTAAGTCCCTCAAGGCCATACATTTCATAATAGGCTAACTGAGGTTTTACAGCTGGAACAACATCATATACAGCATCAATAATATATTTATTAAATGTTAAAATTGCATTTGCCACACCCATTAATGTTTTTCCATATTTTTTAAAAGCCTCTTCTTTTATAAAAGTAGGTACATATTCAATTTTAGGGTCTAGTCCAACTACAGATGGATTGTTTTTTTCTTTAATATTTTTAATTAGTAGATCAATAAACATCTTGTAATTCTCCTATTCTATAATTTATAGATTAGTTTTATTATAAAATTTTATAATAAAACTTTTTCTCTTACTAATATTTTGCCGTTTACAATTGTATAGTAAATACTGCCATTTAGTTTAAATCCATGAAATGGTGAGTTTTTGCCTTTGGATTTAAACTTTTCAATATCTACTATAAACTCTTCATCCATATCAACAATGGTTATATCTGCGGAGGTGCCAATCTCTAGAGTACCTTTGCTAAGTCCTAATAATTTTGATGGGTTTATGCACATCTTTTCAACTAATTGTTTTAGTGTAAGGTGTCCTGGTTTTATAAGATAAGTCATTGCTAAAGGTATCGCCGTTTCAAAACCTGATATTCCATTAGCAGCAATATTAAACTCAACATTTTTTTCATCTATATGATGTGGTGCATGGTCCGTTGCAATTATATCAATAGTTCCATCCTTTAATCCTTCTATAATCGCATCAACATCTTTTTTAGTTCTAAGTGGGGGATTTACCTTTGCAAAAGTATTAAAATCACTACAAGCCTCATCAGTAAGCACAAAATAATGAGGACAAGTTTCACAGGTTACTTTCACTCCTCTTTTTTTGGCATGTCTTATAAGATCTACCGAAAGTTCTGTACTTACATGGGCAATATGAACTGGAACTTTTGTATATTCTGACAAAATAATATCTCTTGCCACCATAATTTCTTCTGAAGCAGAAGGTATTCCTTTAAGTCCTAATATTGTAGATTGATATCCCTCATTCATAACACCTTCAGCCGCTAGACTTAGCTCTTCACAATGAGATATTATGGTTATATCAAACATTGAAGAATACTCCATAGCTTTTTTCATTAATGAAGCATCTTCTAGAGGCTTTCCATCATCTGATAGTGCAACTGCCCCAGCAAATTTTAATTCACCTATTTCTGAAAGTTCTTTTCCCTCTAATCCCTTAGATATTGCTCCAATTGGATAGACATTTACCATACCTTCCTGCTTTGATTTGTTTAAAATATATTTTACCACAGACTGATTATCAATAACTGGATTGGTATTTGGCATACAGGCAACAGATGTAAATCCTCCTGCAGCAGCACTTCTTGTTCCACTTTCTATATCTTCTTTGTACTCGTAGCCAGGTTCTCTTAAATGACAATGGGCATCAACAAATCCAGGAAAAACATACTTCCCTTCTGCATATACTATGTCTCCTCCAGAAAACTCTAAATCTTCACCTATTTCAACTATTTTACCATCTTCTATTAGTATATCTGCCTTTTTATCTAAATTCATTTTAGCATCTACAACATGTCCGCCTTTAATTAATATTTTCATTAACATCCCTCCTTGTCAAAAGGTATAAAAGTGCCATTCTGACAGCTACACCATTTGTAACCTGTTCATTTATAAAGGACCTGTCACAATCAACAACTGAAGTGGTAAGTTCCACTCCTCTGTTTACAGGACCTGGATGCAGTATAATAGCATCTTTTTTTGCCAGTTTCAGCCGTTTTTCATCAAGTCCAAAAAATCTTGAATATTCCCTTATACCAGGAAGCAACCCACTTTTTTGTCTTTCCTTTTGAATTCTAAGAGCTAAAACCACATCCGCATCAATTAAAGCTTCTTGAACTGTATTAAAAACTTTTACTCCTGCTTTCTCTAGTTCAGGAGGCATTAATGTTGAAGGACCAGCAACACAAATCTTTGCCCCTAACTTTGACATTCCCCATATATTACTTCTTGCTACTCTGCTATGATATATATCACCTATTATTGCAACTTTTAAATCTTTTAAAGATTGCTTTTTGTCTATAATGGTGAATATATCTAGCAACGCCTGTGTAGGATGCTCATTCATTCCATCACCTGCATTTATAACTGAAGCATCTACATTTTTAGCTAATAAATGAGGTGCTCCTGACATAGAATGCCTTAGTATAATTACATCTGCCCCCATCATATTAATAGTTTTAGCAGTGTCAATAAGGGATTCCCCCTTTGCCACACTACTTCCTACAGCTGATATATTAGCGGCACTAGAACTTAAATACTTTGCAGCAAGTTCAAAGGACAACCTTGTCCTTGTACTGTTTTCATAAAACAAAGTAACGATGGATTTACCTTGCAAATGCGGAGCTTTTTTATTCTTTGAATTAAGAATAAGCTTCATGGTTTTTGCAGTGTTTAAAATATACTCAATTTCATCTGCCGTTAAATCTTTTAAACCTAAAAGATTTTTTGATTTTAAACCCATTTCAACACCTCACTTAAAATTAAAACTTCATTATTTAAAATTTATATAGCATAAAACCCATATAATAACATGAGTATCTATATCATAAAAAGAAATAAAAAAATAGTAAGAGGATAACCCCCTTACTATTTTTGATATCTATACCATTAAAATCAACTTTTTCCCAAATCTTAATTTTGAAAATGAAATAAATAAAATACAAAAAAGAAATAATATTACCTTCCTTTAATTTAAAGTCCTCAAATACAATATCGTAATTATGGCCATTTAGGCACATTTTATGCTTGTCCCCTATTTTATCTACTCTAAACAACTCTATCATTTTAAATCCCTACTTTTCTTTATTTAGATAAACAAATTAAATTTCAATACTTATATATGGATTAGAAGTATTGAAAAAAACCCCTAAAAATATAGTTAAATATAATATTTAATGACTAACTCCTTTTTCCATATCACATATTGTAACTGAATTTTCTCTGTCCACTTCATACAAGTTAACATTTACAACCTCAAATTTAGATGTGGGAACATTTTTACCTACATAGTCAGCACGTATAGGAAGTTCCCTGTGTCCTCTGTCAATTAATACTGCAAGTTGAATCATCTTTGGTCTTCCAATATCCATTAAAGCATCAATTGCAGCTCTGACAGTCCTACCTGTATATATAACATCATCTACAAGAACAATTTTTTTATCATTAATCTGAAAACCTATATCTGTTCCATTTATTATTGGATGTTCAGCTAAAAGACTTAAATCATCCCTGTACAAAGTTATATCTAAAATCCCTATAGGAACGTCTTTTCCTTCAACACCCTTAATTTTTTCAGCAATCATTCTTGCAAGGGGCACTCCTCGGCGTTGAATTCCAATTAAAGCTAAATCTTCCACACCTTTATTCTTCTCTATAATCTCATGGGCTATTCTTGTCACTGCTCTAACTATACCACTTTCGTCCATTATAAAAGCCTTCACTGCCATTTTTCACACCCCTTAAACATTTTAAATAGGTTTTGTAATTATCTATTTTCTATACTTTAGTACAAATAAAAATCTTTCTCTTTTTATTTTGAAACTAAAAAGCTTCTTACCAGACGGCAAGAAGCTAAAGCACAAAGTTATAACACATTATGTTTTGACTTTTACACTCTAACCTTTCCAGCCTCTCTGGACTCTATTAAAGGTTTCTTAACTTATAAGTCTTATAAACACTTGCTAAACCAAGGTGTCATGTCCTAAGTTTTTATTCAATCACTATCTTATCATAACATAATATTGTTGTCTATATAATTTGCCCATACAATTTAAAAATTTTTCATTTTATTTATTCTAGGCTCTTTTTTCAAATTAATCCCTAATATCCCGCCAATACTACCAGTTAAAGTACCAATAACAAACATTGTTACAATATGCATATTTATGCTAAAATCTCCATATGTGCTGCTACTTAATAAAAATAACAAAAGCATATATGCAAAACCAACAATTCCACCATTTAACCAACCCTTGCTTCTAATATACTTTGTAGAAGACCATCCAGCTATAACTACGCTGAGTATTGTTGTAATAATAACAAAAGTTGGTATGTACTTTTGTGGGAAATCAGTAAATGTTAAAATATATGCAAATATTGCAAAGACAGGTATTGTGATAAGATATGATATCAGTATTGCTTTTGCTATGCTCAATGCATTTGCATGCTCACTCATAATATTTTTTGCCGACTGACTGGTTTTATTAATCATATTAACCTCCATAAATAAATCTTTTTTAATTACATTAATAATTTATTTATTTATATTTGAAATTAGAACAACTTTAATTAAACCTTTTTTTGTACAAATCTCTATATATTAATAAAATATTATGTACTTAAATAGTCTAAAATAACAATGTGCTTTTTTAAAAAGACATTAATTTATTTTGTGCGTTTTGACTTGAATTTTAGGAGGTTCAGTTATGGGTTTTTTAGATTTTCTTTTTGGTACAAACAGAAAAACTGACATGAAAGATGACAGTCTTTTTGGACCTACAGATACTGCACCAACAAACCTTATTGAAATGGATGAAGAGTTTTCAGAAGATTTAGTAAAAGATAATTTAGATACTCCATTCTTTAAAGAAGATAAATCTTATTTACAAAATGGAGTTCACATGGAAAATGCACAAAATACTTTTAAATTGGTTTATGACGGCCTTTTAGCTCAAAATGGATCAAATGAAATCCATGCAGTTGTAGGCTATGGAAACAACCTTAATTGGGAAGATGTAGAAGAGCACAAAATGGATAAAACAAAAGATAATAAATTTGAACTGATGCTTACCGTCAAAAGACCTGGAAATATCAATATTGCATTTAAAGACAATGCCCAAAACTGGGATAACAACTCAGGTCACAACTATAATTTTGAAAACTATCTTTATTAAAAAAGCACTTTATAAAAGTGAGGGGGAAAAACCCTCTCACTTTACTATTTTAAGAATTAGAAATATGTATTATCTCTTCTTTTAATACCTCCATCTTCTTATTATCTTTTTTTCTTTCTGAAGAAGATATATTAATCTTGATATCTTTTTTTAATTTTAGGGGAGGTCCTGTAAATACATATATGTGGTCTCCTAAATATAAAGCTTCGTCAATATCATGAGTTATAAAAAAAACAACTTTATTATTTTCTTTTAAATAATTTGCAATATAGTCCATAAGACTTGTTTTTAACTCTAAATGCAGCCCCTTAAAAGGCTCATCCATTACAAGAATATCCCCTCTAAAGGCAAAAGCCCTGGCAATACAAACTCTTTGTTTCATTCCTCCACTTAGCTCATGGGGATAATGATTTTTAAAATCCCACAAATTAACTAATGAAATGTATTTATCAGAAAGTTTTTTGGCTTCTTCTTTTTTATAATGGCTTTCTAATACAAATAAAATATTTTCTTCCACCGTTGCCCAGGGCAAAAGACGATCCTCCTGAAATACATAGGATAATTTTTTCCCTTCTATTCCCCCAATTTCTCCACCATCTGCCGGTACAACACCTGCTATTATATTAAACAATGTACTTTTACCACATCCAGAAGGTCCAAATATACAATGAACTTTATTTAATTTAAAATTTAAATCTAAATTGTCTATAACTTTTAAATCTCCAAAACTCTTTTTTAATTTATTTATTGTAAGTTCCAATTATTTTCCTCCATACCCCGGTGTTTTTATCATTTTTGAAAAAACAATTTCAAATATAAAACTTAAAAGTATTACTACAAATGTCCATGCAAAAAGTTCGGTAGAATCTAAATATGCTTTAGCACTATGTAGATTGCTTCCAATAGCATTTCTAGGGTGACTTAAAACTTCTGCCGCAACACTTACTTTCCATCCTAGTCCAAGACATGTAATACAGGCGGCTGCAAAATACGGCAAAACAGATGGAATATATACTTTTTTAAATACAACACTTTTTTTAACTTTGTACACTTTAGACATTTCCAAAAGCTTTTTGTCAACACCTTTAATTGCAGTAACAAGGTTTGTCCAAATTACCGGATAACACATGAGAAAACAAATGAATATAGGAACATTAGTAGAGGAAAACCAAATTAAAGCGATAATTATAAAGGACAAAACCGGAGTTGATTTAATGGCAGTCATTAAAGGCTGTATCAAATTGTAAACAAAAGTGCTCATGCTTGAAATAACAGCAGTTAACGTCCCAATTATTATGGAAAGAAAAATACCCATAATAACCCTGTATATAGAATACAGGACAGAAAACCAAAAACTTTTTAAAAATACCAACTCACCTAAACGTACAAAAACACTTAAAGGAG
Source organism: Clostridium sp. (assembly GCA_012517995.1). Taxonomy (GTDB): domain Bacteria; phylum Bacillota; class Clostridia; order Acetivibrionales; family Acetivibrionaceae; genus Herbivorax. Next base: position 2,901 of record JAAYTS010000183.1, on the reverse strand, counting down.
ACGGAACATAAATGTCCCGTCCTATAATTAAATGCACTATCTGCCATACACATATCCAAAAAACAAATATAAATATTTTGTTTATTATGCTTTTCTTATTTTTTATAATAAAATTCATCATCCGCTATTTTTCCCCCAATAGAATTAGGTTCAAAACTATACAGTATTTCATAAATCTCCTGTAATGACTCTTTTGCCTCACTAGCATCTCTATACACTATGTTAGAGTATGGAATTGCATTTTTAGCTACTTGTGCATTAGGTAAAATACCATGCTTTTCAACTAATGTTGCTGCCTCATCTATATTGCTATTTGCAAAATTTACAGACTGTTTGTATTCATCTAAAAATTTATCCAACAATTCTTTGTTATTTTCTGCAAACTCTTTTTGAACAATAATAACCCCCATTATTAGTTCTTTACCATCAGATGCCTTTTCCCATTCCTTGGTAATATCCAGTGCAATTCTTACATTTTCATTTTTCATCATAGCTGTCGTTACATGGGGCTGGGGCAAAAGGGCAATGTCTACATCTTCTTCAGCAACAGCTCCACCAAGGTCAGCATGTTCAAGTGTAAAGTCAACTATAACATCTTCTTCTACTCTAAGATTATTTTTGTTCAATAAATACTGGAATAGAAAATCTGGCATAGAACCTTTCCCGCTTACATTCACAGTTTTCCCTTTTAAATCTTCTATGGTACTGATACTGTCCCCGTTTTCTAAAAGATACAATACTCCTAATGTATTTACAGCAGCTAATTGTACCTGTCCTTCTGTACGGTTATATAAAACCATGGCAAGGTTGGTAGGAACTGCTGCAATATCAACTTCTCCATTTATTATTTTCCCATTTAAATCATTAGGACTGCTTGTTAAAGTAAAGTCATAATTAAGTTTGGTTTTTCCCTCATTACTGTCCTCAATTAGCTTAACCATTCCCATTCCAGTTGGCCCATTTAATGCAGCCACCCTAATAGTCTTTTCTTCATCTTTTTTACCGCTGCATCCTGCCACACTTAGTGTTAAAATTACTGAAATAATAGCTATTATTATTTTTTTGAATACTTTTTCCATAAGTGCATCATCTCCTTTTCTAAACGTAATATATTATATCCCACCAGCTGCAGCATTTCAAACTAATCTTTAATATATCCACCTATTTTTTCTCTTCTTTAAATATCAATTATCCAACTTATCTAAAAGCATATCCCTTTTTTCACTTTTACTGCATCTTTTTAAAAATGCAGTTATTTCTCCAATATTGTCTTCTTTATTTTCATTATTATCTATATTTTCAATGATTGACTTTATTTTCTCATAATTTTTATCTAAAATCTCGTCCTCAATACCATGAGAAAATAATATATCCAAACTTTCATAAAAGTCATTTACCCATGACTGAAAAAACCCTTTATCTGTGTCCCATACATAATTTACTGTTTTCTCTAATTCTATTGATTCATTTAAGCTATAAAAGGGAATCTCCAATTTATAAACTGTCTGAAAGTCACCGGTGACTTCATTGTAATTTTCATCTATAAGTTTATATTGCTTAGAATACCCCATAGTATAGGGTGGTGCTTCATAACCTTCTACAGGATATTGAAGGGCAGTTATTAATTTGTCTTCATATATTTCAAACCATTTAGCCCCTTTGTGGCTTATACCTGTTCCAGAGCCCATATTAATAGGTGCAAAAGAAAGATAGTTTTGTTTTTCTCTAAATTCTATTTTAAACTCATCTTCTGTTTTATTAGTGGATACAAAGCCATCTAAGAATTTACCTGACTTATCAAAAAGAAGAAGAAAATCATTTAAATAAAATTTTCCCGCAAGAACTGTATAACTTTTATTTTCCAATTCCCATAGGTACTCTTTATATTTATAATCTTCATCCCCACGGACAGACTTAAATTCTTTTACTTCATCAAGTGAGTATCTTTGTATATCAGCAACATTAAAATACTCAGAAAATCTTGAGTTTAGTTGTTCCATTTTATCAATTCTTTTAGATATTATAGATAGGATTTGATACTCTTCTTCACCAAAACCATCGTTCATAAACATATAAGCACTTGTAAAATTTGAATTTTCTAAAAGCCAGTTATATTCTTCTTTACATGTTTTTAGAAAGTTTTTTTCATCCAGTGTATCAGCAGAAGATATTATTTTGTTTATTTTTTCTTTTATCAAATCTTCATCTACATCTTCATAGCCAACTGAACTATAAATATAGTTAACCTTTAAAAAGCCATTTTCTGTCCATCCATATTCTTTATATTCATATTGTCCTTCATTATAGCCATAAGTAACAAAAGTAACAAAGCCATCATCACCTTTTAATTTAAAATCATATGAATGACCTTTTTCACAACTTTTAAAAACAGAACCTCCATCGGTTATATTTAATTCTTCTAATACTTTTTCCTCTGATAATGTATAAAAATGATAAATATACTCCCTTTCTTCTGAGTCGGGATAACCTATATTAAAATCTAAAATTCCGTCGCCATTATAATCTTTAAATACTATAGGAAAATCTTTAGACAATTCCACCCCAAATTCCTTAAAATGTGCATTAATATCTATCTTATTAATTTTATTTTCATCTTTATCAAATAACTCTATAAAAAAATTACCTTTGTATTTATTTTCTTGGGTTTTTTCTCCTTCTAAAAGAGTCACTTTTATCATTTCGTCATTTCCATCCCCATCCATATCTATCTTTCCTTTAGTAATCTCTAAAGGAAGAGAGAAAGTGACATCATTAGCATCTACCCCATCCTTTTCATTACCAACTGATTCATCACTACATCCTGCCACAGCAAAAATAAATAAAATAATGATACATAATATTTTCTTCATTTCTTTGCCCCCTCTAAATACATTTTACACA
>JAAYTS010000030.1 GCA_012517995.1 Clostridium sp. | reverse complement strand
CAATTAAGGTAAAAGAACTGTCAGATAGTATTGAATGTGTATTTAATTCTTCAAACCTATTAGCTGAAGAAATAGCAGCAACAGAAAATTATAAAGAAAGCAGTACTAATATTATTTCTGATTTACTTAACAAAACTCAAAGAAGCAGTACTGCCTTAGAAAACATTTATAAAGCCATAATTGAATCTAACAAGGGTATCGAAAAAATAGACCTTGTCACAAAAGTAATATCTGATATATCCGCACAGACTAATCTTTTGTCACTAAATGCTGCTATAGAAGCTGCAAGAGCAGGTGATGCAGGAAAAGGATTTGCAGTTGTAGCCGATGAAATAAGGAAATTAGCTGATCAATCTTCAAAGTCAGTTAAAGAAATCAACTCAATAGTAGCAGATATTTTGAAAAAGTCTGAAAATACTGTAGAAATTGTTAAAGATATTGAAAGTATCACAAAATACCAATCTGAATCAGTTATTCGTACAGAGGAAATATTCAATAAAATATCCGATGCAATTGTAAAAACAAAATTACAGATTAATGAACTATTTGAGCTATGCAAAGATATGGATTTTAAAAAAGAAGAAATTACTGCTATGATTGAAGATTTATCTTCTATATCTGAAGAAACTGCTGCAACATCCCAGGAAGTTGCAGCGGATACAGAAACACAATTAGAAATGATGTCAAAAATCCGGGATGCAAGCCAGGAACTTGCTATAACAGCAAAAAACCTAAACACATTAACTAGCAAATATATTATTAGCTAAAACAAAAAATACGTTACAAAAGGAGGAATATATCTAATCACTAAAAACAAGGATGTAATAAAACCATTTAAGGAGGAAACCCAATATGAAAATGAAATCTTATATTAAAATGCTTTCTTTATTACAAGTATTATTCTTAATATTTCTTTTATTGTCAGGCTGTGCACGGGAAGTTGATTCTAGTAGTAGAAAAAATAATGAAGCTGATCTTCCTAAAGAAACAAATGCACCTGTACAAGAATCTGAAACATCTGAAACCAGCACAGTAAATGATAAAAACATTGTAGTTTCCCTTCCTGTTATCCCACCGCTGATAACTGAGGAAAAAACAGGAGCTATAGTTGAATTGGTTAAAGCCATGGCCGATGAATATGATGACGGAGAAATAACTTTAGATGTTTTTCCAATGGCACGTTCAATAGAGAATGTTATAAGTGGAAGTGCAGACTGTCATTGTCCTTATGTAAAAAATCATAATATTACTGACAGTGATAATATGTTCTATTATACCACTGAACCCTTTGGAAGCGTTATTTTTGTACTTTATACAAATAAAAATGTAGAAGGTCTTACGCCTGAAAATGTATTAGACGAGAAATTTAATGTTGAAATTCAACCAGGACACAAAGAATATCTTGGGGATTTACCTGAAGCGCCTCCTGAAGCAGGCCTGCAAAAAGTTGACTCTGGCAGGATAGATGGATACATAGCTACCATGAGCCTGTGTGACCAATTAATTAAGGCGCTGCAGCTAAAGAATATAAAGAGACAGAAATTTGATACTTTTGATACTGCTATAATCTTTAAAAAGAACGATGAAGGAAGACAAAAACGTGATATAATGAATACATTAATCAAAAAAATAAAAGACAGTGGTGCCTATGATGAGATTATGGGTGAACTAAATAGTAAAGAAGTCTTTATTCCAGATGAGGAATAGGATGTTTTTGAGTATTATAAATTTTATATAAAAATAATCAGGGAATGTCAAAAACAAGACATTCCCTTTTTTTGTCCAGCTTCCCTCCCCTCAAGTTTTATCTGTGAATCTATATAATGCAAGGAAGATTTTTTGAACTTAAAATATATGAAATAGATAAAACTCTAATATCTATTTACCACAGTACTTTGACATAGAATTTTATTTATTATATATTTGATTTATATATAGTAAGAAAATTGCTAAAAATAAAATGTTGAACACAATCAATTAAGGAGGAATAGTTCATGTCATTTATTGAGTTGGCTAAAAAAAGATATTCTGTAAGAAGTTATTTAGACAAACCTGTAGAAATAGAAAAAATTCTACAAGTCCTTGAAGCAGCTAGAATTGCTCCCTCTGCTGTAAATAAACAGCCTTTTCATTTTATAGTGGTTACCAATGAAGAAACAAAAAGTAAAATAGCAGATACGTATCCAAGGGATTGGTTCAAGACCGCTCCTATTATTATTGTTGTGTGCGGGGATCATTCTAAATCATGGAAAAGAAATGATGGCAAAGACCACTGTGATATAGATACAGCCATTGCAATTGACCATATGACCCTTGCAGCTACTGATTTAGGACTTGGTACATGTTGGGTATGTGCATTTGATGCAGCAAAGTGCCGTGAGTTATTAAACCTTCCTGAAAACCTAGAAGTTATCACACTTCTACCTATGGGGTATCCAGCTGACACAGCACCTGAAAACAAAAAAAGACAGGATATTTCTGAAATTGTTAGCTGGGAAGAATATAGTGGAAAGTAATTTAAGATACAGATATCATTAAAGGGTTGATGGAAATTTTAGATTTTCCCCAACCCTTAAAAACTTTAATTTTTTAGTAAATTACATTCAACTCTAAAGTGTTGTAAGAATAACCCAATTAAAGTTCTTTTTTGTATTTAATTAGTAAATTATAAATGTTTTTCTCTATAATTAACTTTATATCTCTATAATTAACTTTATAAAATATATATTGCATTTTATTTTAATACATGATAAAATTTGAACATAATAACAAATGTTTAAAAGTACTAATCAACCTGCAATTTTTATACACTAAATCCCAATAAAGTACGTACCCATTTCTTTTTGTTATCTTCACAATTATTATTGTAATAGAATAATGTTATTATTTTTTGGAACTAAGGTTACTTTTATATAAACCTTAAATATTTTCATTATTTAAATTTAAGGAGGAGTTTTTATGTCAAAAAAAATTGTTTATGTCATTATTTTAGCACTGTTATCTTCCCTTTTGTTTGTTACAAATTCATTTGCATCGGATAATCAGAAAACCAGTGCTGTTATTTATGGTGATCTGAATGGAGACGGGGAAGTAAACAGTTTGGACTACACTTTGATGAAACGTTATGTTCTTGGTAGCCCAAATGCTTTCGAAGAAGAATATTTTATTGCAGCAGATTTAAATGGAGATAATTATGTAAACAGCAATGATTGTACTTTGTTAGTGCGCTATATTCTTAGTATATTATCTAAATTTCCTGTAGAAGAAAAGGAAACAGAAGGTGTAAGTGAGGACTTTATTGAAGGAAACGGTAAATTTGCATTTGATATTTTCAAAGAAATCAGTAAAGAAGAAGACGGTGTAAATGTATTCATTTCTCCTTTTTGTATTTCAACTGCATTATCCATACTCTATCAAGGAGCTGGAACTGATACCAGAGAAGAAATGACAAAAGTTTTAGGCTATGAAGGACTTGAAATTGCAGAGGTTAATAATAGCTATAAGTATTTATTAAATTATTTTAACCAGCTTAGTGAAGAAGTTAAACTTAAAAACAGCAATTCAATTTGGATCAATTCTTTAATAGGTGATAATATTATTAAAGATGATTTTATATCTACTAATCAGGATGTATTTGATGCATTAGTTGAATCTCGTGACTTTTCTGAAGAAGGTATTGCAGATGAAATAAACAATTGGATTTCAGAAGCTACAGAAGGAAAAATAGACAAGATGCTAGACAAGGTTCCTGCTGAAATGTTGTCATATATTTTATCAGCAGTGTATTTTAAAGGAACCTGGACAGAAGAATTCGATGCCGACAGAACAGATATGGCTCTTTTTTACGATGAAGACAAAAACACTGAGAATGTTATGATGATGACTAAAGAAGGTGAACTGGAATATGGTGAAGGCAACGGATATAAAGCTGTAAGATTGCCTTACGGTGACGGGGAAATGGCTATGTATTGTATTCTTCCTGATAAAAATACACCAATAAATGATTTTATTCAGAATATGGACTTACTTAAGTGGAATGAAATTAAAAACAGTATAAGTAAAAATGATGATGTATTGCTTAAATTACCTCGTTTTAAAATAGAATATGCTAAAGACAATAGCGGCAGCATAAAGGAAAGCTTGAAAGCTTTAGGTATGGAAAAGGCATTCGAAGACGATGCAGATTTTTCTGGTATGTCTGAAATAGCTTCCCTTGTTGACGATGTTTTGCACAAAGCGGTAGTGGAAGTAAATGAAAATGGAACTGAAGCTGCAGGAGTAGTAATAATACCTGTAGCCCCAACTTCAGTATTAAGACCTACCTTTATTGCAGACAGACCATTTGTATTTGTAATTGCAGATGATAAATATGATACAATACTATTTATGGGTAAAGTATGTAACGGCTCATTTGATAATTAATATCTAACCAATGAAAAAACCACCAACTGCTAAGTTGGTGGTTTTTTTATTGGTGCCGAAGGCCGGACTCGAACCGGCATGGTATTGCTACCGCTGGATTTTGAGT
>JAAYTS010000297.1 GCA_012517995.1 Clostridium sp. | reverse complement strand
AGAATGCAGGTTTTTTACAAGAAAAAATAAAAGGTTCAAATCTAATCACCCTTGAAGGTACAGGACACGAATTACACGTTGATGATTGGAAATCAATAATTGATGGAATAGAAAAACACATAAATGACTGATAAACAAAAATAACGACCCGCTAACAATGTATATAAAAAATAGGCGAAACAGTAGTAAATTCAAGGCTTTTGGCTCGTATTATACTTTGTGCTTAACCGAAAATTTGGCACTTCGAAATCGCCTACTTTTCATATACTAACCGTTAGGGCACATTACAAAAAACACACAGAACCATGAGAAGATTTAATTTTAACAATGAGATTTCCAAGACTGATTACTTGAGAGGATTGATTGATAAGTTTAAAAAGCAAGCAGATTTGATAATACCAGCTCTTAAGGAAAAATTTGAGAAACACGGACTAGTTATATCTGACATAAAGGATAATACATTCACATTTAGATTTTGGGGTTTGGATTTTATTTCAAAAACAGAGATTTCATTTGACAAGGATTCAAAAACGTTCAGATTTGGTGAATTGAATACTTATTTAATCAAGGATAAAAAGCAATTATTAATATTTTCAATAACTTTTGATTCAATAGGGAATATTGGCAATGGTAGTGTACTAAATGATTTTGCTGATTTTTACTATGTTGATTTTGTAAACACTATAATAATATTTGCTAGCGAACATGAAATTAAATTTCAATTAAGCTAAACATATGCCTGATTATAAAGATTTAGAATTCCTTGCAGAAAGAGTAAGAGAGCTTTTAGATAGACAAATAAGTTCATATCGGACTAATCATACTAAAGCTGGAACAATAATTGGCATTAGCTCTGTTTTTATTCCTGTATTTCTTTTTATAATTGAGAAATCACCAAAACTAATTCAGTTATTATCAATTATCCCGATTGTAATATTCCTTTATTCAATAATTTTAATGATTAATATTCTAAGGTCAAGAAAATTAGACCAGGGATTTAATCAACATCAATTTGACAAACTAGTTAAAGAAGACTATCAAACAATCTTGCTATATGAAATAGGAGCGAAAAAGAATTCGATAACAGATAATCAAGAAATTACAGAAAAGCAAAATGTGAAATTTAATAGGGGATTAATTGCAACAGTTATAGCTATTTTCATTTCAATCTCCCTACTTTTAAGTAATTTAATAATTAATCAAAATACAAGTACAATGTCAGACGAAACAAATCAAGAAACAACTCAGACTCCAAATGATGGAAAATCGGATGTTTCAAAAACAACAGACAGGGTTATTCCTCATGTTCCTAAAGATGAAAGAATGCCTTTAAATGAAGGTTATGAGCCAAAGATTGATAGTAGTTCAAAGAAAAAGTTGAACGACTAACGTGCCCTAACATCATATATAAAATATTGGGGTTTAGGTGTTTATACGAACCGTTCTGCCCCGCACCAACTTTTGTAACGGCAGACAGTGACGACGCCCGCAAACCCCAACATTTCATATATGT
>JAAYTS010000182.1 GCA_012517995.1 Clostridium sp. | reverse complement strand
TATTTTTTTCAATAACCTGCTCAAGATTATTACTCGTTATTAATTCCGACATAATCTGCACCTTCTTAATTGTAATACAGTTCGCACATATGAACTATATCTTCTAGAATACCAAACATCTCTTGAGCATTAGGTTTCAGGACATGATTCTCTGGAGCATTGTCAGATAGAGCAAAAACAAGTTCCTTTTTTGCATTATACTTTGGAACATAGTTAAGTAGTTGTTCTTCATCCATGTCCTGTGTTTCCAAGATTTTTCGAACATGAGTTTTAAATGTCGCAAGGCTGTCGACTTCTCCTTTGATTAATTTATCTAAAGTCGGTCTTGAAATATTAGTAAGCCTTGAGAAGGAAGACTTTGTATATCCGTTGTCTTTAACGATATTTAATATATTTTCGCCAATTAGTCTTCTATTTTCAAATAATAATTCCATAGTCACTTTTTACACCTCCTACTTTATTATACACCAAAAGTGTAAAAAAAGATACGATTTGTAAAAAATATTTTTACAAATCTTTGAGGTTGGCTTTTCAGTTGTAAAATTTCCTGTCATCATTCGGACTAAGTCTAATAATAAGAAAAAGCATTGGCAGAATTTAATTCCTGCTAATGTCTTTATTCTATAAAATCCGTTTTTTATCTTTAGAGGCTCTCTTACCAAATCATGTTTCAAAGTAGGCTCCGTCTATACAATGACACCTCTTCCATCCCAACCTACTTACTCAAAATATTGCAGCAATTCTTCAACCAATCTATCAACATTCGTACAAGGATTCATATTGGCTTCGGAGGTTACACCTTGCTCTTCATAATATTTTCTCAGTTTCTCGCTTCTTCGGATTGCCTCCTTTATATTACCATTCTTACATAAAATATCAAATATATTATTTAAATTCTTATGATATTTACCGTTATTAATACTTTTTGCTGTAAAATGTTCGTTTAATTTTTCTATATACTGATATCGGCGGATAGCCGAATGCAAATACTCAAAGTGCAAAACAAACCATAGTTCTATTGATTCATTAGACCAAGCAACATCAATATCTGAGTTTTGTGCTTTTCTTATGGCGTTATTAAATTGTTCGTCGGTAAAATCATCTTTATCAAATACAACCCATGTGTGTCCATAAGGTATTTCACTCAGGCTTCTAAGTTTTATTGTATAATCCACCAAATCCTCTGTATTTCTACCAGTTCCCTTTATTTCTAACTCTATCTTATTTTTCACATCAATTTTATCTCTATACTTTGCTTCAACTTTTCTTTTAATACCTTCAAAATAATTTGGTTCTGTCTTTCCTCCTTCACAAACAATCAAGTATCTATACGGGGCTCTTTCTCTAATACTTTCTTTTCGTTTCTTTTTAGCACCTTTTCTCTTTTTAAATAAATCATCTGACCCCATACCTATTCCTCCAAAATATTAAATTCCCTTAGTAATGGTATAGCCCCATATCTACCTGCTAAATAATCTTTATTATAAGTAGCATCATTTCTAACTTTCTTGTCATTCTCTAATTTATATTCAACCAATGAATATAAATTAGAGATTCCTTTTTTATCCTTTTCGCAAAACCATATTTGGTCTCTGCGAAAGGTTTCTTTTGTTAAAGTAGATACATCATGTGTAGTATAAATCAATTGAGCATTATTTTTATTGATATCTGGATTATGAAACATATTAATGATATACCTTAATAAAAGAGGATGGAGTTTAGCATCTAATTCATCTATAAATAAAGTATTACCTTCGTTTAAACAGTTAAACAGAAAATTATAGAGCCCAAACATTTTTTGTGTACCGCCTGATTCTTCTGAAAATGGAATCTCAATGTAGCCACTAGCATCTATAGATGCATGTTTAGAATACACTTTATAAGTTGTCTCATCTTCTTCGCTTGACGTATGTTTTATTTCCTCTATTCTTATTCCGTCTATGCCAATATCAATTGCTTTTAAAAACCTCTCAAAACTTTTAAGATATTTTTCATCCTTTATTTTTATTGGCAATACCCTTGTTATTAATGCTTCAATCGCTGCATTACCAAGGTCCATGACTTGAGTATTCAAAAACCAATTATATATGTTCTTTGCTTCCTTAATTTTCGCATTGGAAATTAAGGATAAGAACAATGTTGATTCCCCAACTAAATCAGTAAATACTTTAGCATCTTTTAAATTTTCACCACAGTTGACTTTGCCATAACTTCTCTCAAATAATGTATTATATTTATCTTTGCCTCTAAAGTCCCGTTTATATAACCATTCTTCATATACTCTTTTATTATCTACTACAAATCCATATTGATATTCTTTATTTTCATAAGTAAAAAACACTTCAAATTCTGATTTACCATTTCTGCTGGATTTATCAAATGCAAATCTCTTTAATGGAATATCCGCACCTTCACTTTCCCTTTTAAATGAGTTCAAGACAAAAAATCTCATAAAATTAAATGCATCTATCACCCCCGATTTCCCACTGGCATTTGCACCATAAATTGCTGCAACTTTAACATATCCTTCACCTTTTGAGTTAATGATAGTATTATAAGGATGCTCTTTTATTGAAGTTGTAGTCATATCCAAACTAACTTCATCTTTATATGATTTAAAATTACTAAAATTAAATTGAATGAGCATTTTTCTCACCTCTTGTATATATTATACTACTAATCAACTCTATTATAAACAATTTTTGAACTTTTTTCTCATATTAATTATTGTCTAATCAGCAATATTTATTCACACACTTCGAAAAAAATCGAAAAACTCATAATAATAAAAATCTTAGTTTTTAAAATCTGTTTCCTTCAGAGTTGATGATTTTTTCCAAGTTTGATATGCATCAATATTATCCTCTCTATCTTCTACCACTGCAGTTTTATAATACCTGCTGAAATATTCGTGCTCAATAAGTCGTCTTTATCAGTATTTATTCAAAGATAAATTTGTGACACACGCTGTTTCCAACCAACTTTACGCGCTATTTCATCCATGTTTTCTACAGTAGTAAATGATTTCACTTTTTCCAGGATAGTATCGAGCGTTTCCTGCGTTGGTTCTTTTGTTATACTAACTTTATAAATTACAGCAGGATTATGCTCAATACTGCAACTAGTTGCCATCATTAATACGGACAGAATCAGCAGAATACATAATACAGGCTTTTTCATCATTATATACAAAAATTATATTATTTCATTTACTCTGTACATCGAATAAATAGTAATGACCATCTGTCGAGACGTTACTACGCTCCCCAGTTTGCTTCATACCAAAAGTATTCATCCAATACCCTTCAATAGGCAATTCTCCTGCATATGGAATAATCTTATTATC
>JAAYTS010000181.1 GCA_012517995.1 Clostridium sp. | reverse complement strand
GGGGGTAGGAAATGAATAAGTTAAAAAAAAAAGATAATTTAGTTGTGATTATGGCAGGAGGATTGGGAAAAAGATTAAAACCTCTTACAGACAGTTGTTCTAAATCCATGCTTAAAATTGGTGACAAACCTATACTTGAAATCATTTTAAATAACTTTATAAAACAGGGATTTTATAATTTTTACATATCAATTAATTACAAAGGGGAGCAAATAAAAAATTATTTTAAAGACGGTGCTAAATGGGGAGTTAATATAAATTATATTCATGAGAAAAAGATGATGGGCACTGCCGGTTCTCTAAGCCTTATAAGTTTAAAAGATGATCTTCCGCTTATTGTTATAAACGGAGATGTACTTACAACCCTTTCCTATGATAAATTAATGGATTTTCATAAAAAAAACTGTGCAAAAATGACGGTTGTGGGCAAAAGCTACTGCGTTAACATACCCTATGGCATAATGAAAAAAGAAGGGTTAAGGCTTTTGGACTTTGAAGAAAAACCTGTACATAAAGCTTTAATTAATGCAGGAATATACGTTTTAGAAGCTGAGGCAATAAACAATATACCAAAAAATTCTTACTATAATTTAGATGAACTTATAAAAAAAATGCTTTTTAACGGAGACTTTATTGCTGTATATGAAATGGATGATTACTGGATAGATATTGGGACAAAGGGAGGTCTTTACCAGGCAAAAAAGGATGTTTATGAGGTGTTTTAAATGAATTGTATTGTTGTGGGGTATGGTTCAATTGGAAAAAGGCATGTAAATGTATTAAAGAAATTAAATTGCAGGGTGGCGGTTGTAAGCAGAAGAAAAGTTGAGTATCCTTTAACGTACAATTCTATAAGCACCGCTTTAAAAAGTGAAAGACCTGATTATGTAATAGTTGCTAATGAAACAGCAAAGCACTATGACACATTAAAAGAGCTTTCAGAAAACTCCTTTAAAGGTACCGTTATGGTAGAAAAGCCCTTATTTGAAAAAAGACATAATATCCCCCAAAAGAATTTTAAAAATGTCTATGTTGGATATAATTTGAGATTTAATCCTATAATTAAAAAGCTTTACAGAATCATTAAAAATGAAAAGGTGTTGTTTGCCAAGGCATACGCAGGACAGTACCTGCCTTACTGGAGGGTGGGAAGGGATTACACCTGTACATATTCAGCAAAGAAAAATGAAGGCGGGGGAGTTTTACTTGACTTAAGCCATGAACTGGACTATTGTACATGGTTTTTTGGCAACTGGAGTGAAATGACCGCCATTGGGGGAAAATACAGCAGTTTAAAAATTGACAGTGAAGATGTTTTTTGTATCACCATGGCAGCGGAAAAGTGTCCTGTAGTGCAAATAAACTTAAATTATATGGATAAAATTGGAAGGAGGGAAATAACGGTAATTACAGATAAAAAGACAATTATAGCAGATTTAACAGGGCAAAAAATACAAATAAACAAAAAAGTAACAAGATACAACATTACCAGGGACTACACCTATTACATGCAGCATAAGGCGGTTTTAAAGGGGGAAACCCATTGTTTGTGTACACTTGAGGAAGGTATGAACATTTTGGATATGGTTTTTTATGCAAAAGAAGCATTAAAGAAAAAGGAGTGGGTAAAAAGGTGAAGAGGCTTTGTACAATTTGTGCACGTTCCGGGTCGAAAGGACTTGAAAATAAAAATACCCGCCTCCTTTTAGGAAAACCCCTCATAGCCTACAGCATTGAAAGTGCTTTAAACAGTGGGCTTTTTGACAAAATTGCCGTAAGCAGTGATTGTGAAAAAATTTTAGAAACGGCAAAGGGGTGGAAGGTTGACTATTTAATAAAAAGACCTATAGAGCTTTCAGAAGATACATCTCCTAAAATTCCTGCAATAGTACACTGCCTTTTGGAAGTTGAAAGGATGGAAGGGTATACTTTTGATACCATTGTGGATTTAGATGTAACTTCCCCATTAAGGCATGTTTCGGATATAAAAAATGTTGTAGAAATTCTTGAAAAAAGCAGCATTTCCAATGTGGTATCAGGAACATATCCAAACTGTTCCCCATATTTTAATATGGTTGAAATGGATGAAAAGGTGGGGCTAAAGCTTTGTAAAACCATTAAAAAACCAATACAAAGGCGTCAGGATGCCCCGGTATGCTATCAGCTGAATGCCTCTGTTTATGCATGGAAAAGGGAGTTTTTACTAGAAGGTGGTTTAACTGTATTAAATAAAGACACTTTTTTATACGTTATGCCAAGGGAGCGCTCCGTTGATATTGATGATGAACTGGACTTTTTGTTTGTTGAATTTTTGCTAAGTAAAAGAGAGTTATTAAATAAATAAGGTGTTATTTTAAACAAGAAAGGGATGGCTTAGTATTGGAGGAAAAATTTTATAAAAATAAATTTAGTTTAGAAGGAAAAACTGCCATTGTTACAGGGGCTTTAGGTCTTTTAGGAAAGGAGTTTTGCAAAGGTCTTGCGGAATTTGGGGCAAATGTAGTGGTGGTTGATTTAGATGAAAAAAAGGCAGAAGATTTTTCAAAGGAACTCTCTTACAAATATAAAGTAAAATCTTTGGGAATTAAATGCGATGTTTCAAGGGAAGAAGATGTAAATAACATGGTAGAAAGGGTTTTAGAAGAGTACCCTAAAATAGATATTTTACATAATAATGCTGCCACTAAAACAGATGATTTGGAAGGCTTTTTTGCACCCTTTGAAGAGTACTCACTGGACAACTGGAGAAAGGTTATGTCTGTAAATATTGATGGCATGTTTCTTGTGGCTCAGAAAGTGGGGCAGCATATGGAAAAAGGTGGAGGCGGAAGTATAATCCAGACTTCATCCATATACGGGCTGGTGGCGCCGGATATGAGGATTTATAAAGGAGCTGTTTATTTAAATAAAAATATAAACACCCCGGCTGTATATACCGTTTCAAAAGCAGCGGTTATAGGGCTTACAAAGTATTTGGCCGCCTACTGGGGGGATAAAAAAATAAGGGTTAATACTTTGATTTTAGGAGGAAATGAAAGCGGACAAAATGAAACTTTTGTAAAAAATTACTCCCATAAAGTCCCCTTAGGAAGAATGGGATATCCTGATGAAATGGTAGGAGCTTTAATTTATCTTGCATCAGACGCTTCAAGTTATGTTACGGGGCAAAGCATTGTTGTGGACGGGGGATTTAGCATTTGGTAAGCAGGTTTTAGTTTATTTAGCATGGGGAAAGGAATGAATTTAAAGTGGAGGAAAGCTATAATAAATTGCAAAGTGAGCTTATAAAGCTTTTAAGAAAAAGGCTGGATATTTTAAATCTAAAAGAAATAATAAAAAAAATAAAGGATGAGGTAAAAAATTTAAATAATATAATTTGGACTGAGGAAGATATTAAACTAAAAGATGAATGTGTAAGTTTTTTAGATGCAAGAATGAAGGGGGCTGTCTATTATACATTAAAAAATATTGAAAATTATCAGCATGACGGGTGGAAAGATTTAATGTTTTAAAAGGTGGGTTTAAGATTTATGGGAGATGAAAAAAAACAAATTGATGTATTTATAAAATCAATAGAAAAAACAGTTGATTTTTTTAGAAAAGGGAGGGACAGTGAAGGTCTTAAATGTTTTTTAGAAAGTATGGATACTTTAGAAAAAGCATGTGTTTATTTAAAAAAAAGAGACACAATTATGTCCATTTTAAAAAGAATTCATTTAAGTATTAAAAATAATGATATTACATCTATAGCAGATGAACTGGAATTTTCCCTATACCCTGTTATAAAAGAAGAATTTGAGGGGGGTGTTTTATGATTATAGCTAAAGAAAATGAAAGAGAAATTTTTTTTGAAAAAAATATAAAATTATTACCACCATATATTCAAAACACTGTGCTAAAAGTAGATAAAGAGAAGCTGTGGGAAAAGGTTGAGGTGAGGTACAATGAAAAGGGATACCCTGTATGCTGGTATCATGACAATGGAAACAGTTTTAAAATAACTAGTGAAAAGCCTATACAAGAAGCAAAGGGCTGGTATGATGAAATAGAAAAAAAGGGTGCAGGTGCTATTTTTTTATACGGAACAGGTTTTGGATATTCCCTTTTTGAAGTATTATCTAGAAAGCAGCCTCATACACTGGTTTTGGTATTTGAAGAAAATATTTATCTTTTTTCGGCAATGCTTTATTATTTTGATTTAGAACCTATTATAAAAAACCAAAGAGTGGTTTTTTTAATAGGTGAAGAAAGAGATTTTAAAAAAGCTTTAGAAGGAGTATTTTATAGTATTGTCCTTACAATGTGTACAAATCCTTCTTTAGCATTTACCCACAGTGCTAAAAGAAATTTTAAGAATAAATATTTAAAAGTTCACAAGTATGTTTTTTCTCAAATGGCTTTATTGGTGTTTTATGTGGGAAACGATCACAAGGATAATTTAATTGGGTTTACTAATTTTATGCATAATGTAAAGACAGTGCTACAAAACCCATACCTTAGCTGTCTTAAAGGATGTTTTAAAGATTTTCCTATTTTTATCGTTGCAAATGGTCCGTCCCTTGATAAAAATATCACCCAGTTAAAAAGAATCCAAGATAAGGGTGTTATTATATGTGCAGAGTCTTCTGTGATACCTTTAATAAAAAATAATATAAAAATTGATGTAATGGCTATTTTAGAGAGGACAAAATACACTTATGAGTATCATTTTAAAGATGTAGAGCATCAAAAAGACATGGCACTTTTAGCCTTAGGGCTTGTTGACAAGAATGTATTTCCTTCCTTTTTAGGAGCAAAAATTCCGGTATTTAGAAAAAAAGAGGCCATAAGCAGCTGGATAAATAGTCAGATTGGAGATGGAAGTTCATTAGATGCAGGTGCAAATGTTTCTCACATGGCTTTTGAATTAGCTGTTTTTTTTGGTGGAAATCCAATTATATTTGTAGGTCAGGATTATGCCTATGGAGATAAAGGCGTAACCCATAGCAAAGGTTCAGTGTATTTAGAGGAAAAGGGAAAGAGGGCACGTAAGATATTAGAGTCTAAAACTGTTATCTATGTGAAAGGAAATGATGGAGAAAAAGTTCCATCAAATCAACTGTGGATTGATTTTAAAAAAGGTTTAGAGGAAAAAATAGTCTCCTACCCTGATAAAACAGTAATAGATGCTACAGAGGGAGGGGCAAAAATAAAAGGAACTGTTTTTAAAAAACTTTCAGAAGTCATTGATGAGTACTGTAATAAAAAAATAGAAAAGAGAGTTTTCCAAGTGATAAATGAAAACAAAAAAGATATTTCACTTAGACAGAGAAAGGATAAATTAGAAAATCTAAAAGAAGATGTAGATAGACATATACAGCTATTTAAAAAATTAAAAAAGAGGGCAGTTGAAGGGAAGTTTGATTGTAATAAGATGATTAGGATATGTAATGAAGAGGATTATTTAAAACACAGAATGTCCTTAGAAGAAGTTTATCAAAAAAATATAAAAGCCTATCAGATGTTTGTGGAAGATGGAGTTTCTAGATATTTTTGTCAGCAGGTGATATTTGTATATTATTATCTTATGAATAAATTGGGGATTATTGATTCTAAAGAAAAAACAAAAGAAATATTTAAGCTGCAGTATGATTTTTTTTATCATCTAGGTGTTGTGTGTCAGAGCGTTTTGGTTTCTTTTGAAAATGTGGCAGAAATTTTAGATGGTATTTATTTAGATATGTGTTAATTTAGATAAACCCAGTATAAATAGGTTTTGCCCAGCGAAATTTGAGGGATTTAGAGGAGCATTTATATAAAGTTGATATAAAGGAGCAGCTTTTGTATGAATAAAAAATATTTAAGTGTATGCATTGTTGTAAGAAAAATAGAAGATTGTATTTTAAAATGTATACATAGCGTAAAGGATATTGCAGATGAAATAATAATTTTGAATACTTGTTATGATGAGGAACTTTTGGATATACCAAAAGATGCTAAAGTAAATATTTATAAAATTAAATGGAATGACAGCTACAGCGAAGCTAAAAACTTTTGTTTGGATAAAGCAAAGGGAAGGTGGGTTTTTTTTATTAATCCATATGAAGAACTAGAAAAAGTAAGTAAGAAGAAGTTAGATGAGCTTTTAAGTAATCCAAATGCTGAAGGATATTTTGTAGATATTGACAATTTGGAGGAAATTTTACCTTTAACAGAATCGGTACGCCTTTTTAGAAATAGAAAAGAATACAGGTATAAACACAGGGTATTTGAAAGAATTACAGATGAGGGTTTACATTTTGTAAAGCATTCAGGTATAAAAATTAGCAGTAAAAATATTAAAAGGGAGGATGAAAAATTCCTTCTTGAGTTGGAAGTAAGAGAAAATCCTGATGATGCATACATTGCATATGTTTATGGCATATACTTAATGAACAGGAAGCTTTATAAAAAAAGCTGCGAGTTTTTTAAAAAGTCTATAAAAAATATAAACCTTGAAAACCTTTTTGCACCCCATTTATATAAATGCTTTAGCTTAAGTCTTATAAATATAAAAGAGGAAAAGGAAGCTTTAGATGTAATTAAAAAGGGTATAGGGTATTTTCCTTTTTACTCGGACCTTATTGAACTAAAAGGTAATATTTTAATGGGTGTAATTAATAGCCTTTTAGAAAAGCGTAAATATGAAAAGGCTTTAGAATATGCAAAATGTTTAGAGGTTTATAAAAATTTTACTAACAAAATAAACAGCATTAAATTTATTTGCTATACAATGCTAAAAAAAGAAGAAGAGGCATTAAAATATTTGAATTTACTTAAAAAAGACAGTGTTTATTATAATTATATGTTACTTCAAAGGGTGGAGATCCTTTGGACTAAAAACAAGTGGGAGGAAGCAAAAAGTCTTCTTTTTAGTATAAAAAAAATAGATGATAATTTAATTTCTTTATATAATTTGATTCATCAGGTTTTAACAGGAGAGAAAACAGGGAATATAAGTCTTTCTCATAGCCAGTATCAAATTGTAAATATGATAAAAGAAGATTTTTTGTGGCTTAAAAGTGAAGATAAAGCAAAGCTTTTAATGGATAATTTTAAAGAAGAATAGTTATAAAAAAAAAAAAAGCTTAGGTGGGGGTACACCTAAAGCTACAAATATTGAATTTTTTAGTGTATTAATAAGCTTTATTTAAAAAACTCATATCTTATGATGTTATAATGGTATCTGAAGTAGGAGCAAAATTATTTACAATAAGGTTAATAGGTGCACTAACTGGAACTGAAGAAGCATTTGTTATTTCAAGTGTAGAGCCTTCAGAACTTACTGTAAATAGGCTGGACTGTTGTAAAACACCATTGACAAACAAAAGGTAATAACCATTGTTTGATGCTACAGTTGTAAGGTTTGTAGTTAGTGAATTTCCCACATCGTCAAAAAACTTATTGTATGGAATGGTAATAATGCCACTGTCTCTATCCACTTCTTCTAAATTGTAAAAATATTTTTCAACTTCAGGATTTGTATCTGTGGTGGTTGTTGCGTCCATTACCAGCTTAAACAAAGTAGTAGCCATATATAAATCATCCTCTCTTATTTGTACTTAGATTAGCTTTCTATATATTATAATATGTTATAAGTTCTATTGTTGTGATTACGTAAATTCTAGGTTTGGCAGAGTGTGGCAATAATTTTTAAAAAATTTTTAAAAAAGAGCTAATGTTATTTTAAAACCGATACGATATATATTTTGAATCAAATAATAATAGTTTATTATAGTTTACTCCCCTAAACATTCCCATGTATTCTCCCACCTTTTATATAGAATACATGGGTTTTTTTATAATTTTTTATTTTAAAATATAAAGATTTTATTATATTATGTAAATATTTCATCTTTTTATATAAATATCATGACCTTTCTGTGCAAACCTGCTTGTAATCTGGGTTTTAAGCCATGGAGGGGTATTGTACAATTTCTTATTTACATATTAAAATTAAAGTAAGCATGCTATTTTTAAATAATAGAAAATGTTAAATTTCAAGTGTTAATTTTTGAATATCTATTTTATAAAAACAAATTAAAACTATTCTGAAACAAACATAGGGCATGGTATATTTTGTAATGTATTGTGCAATATGTTTCATTAAAATAACAATATTATATTGAGGGGGAAAATTCACATGAAAACACCAAGAACAATTAAAAAAATCTGTACTGTTATGCTGTTATTTGCACTAGTATTGACTTCTTTTGTATTTCCAATGCAAAAAGTACAGGCGAGGACAATTACTTCTAATGACATGGGGACTCATGGGGGCTATGACTATGAATTCTGGAGGGACTCAGGAACAGGAACAATGGTTCTTAAGGATGGGGGAGCATTTAGTTGTCAATGGAGTAATATCAATAACATATTATTTCGTAAAGGTCGTAAATTTGATGAAACTAAGACACATAAGCAAATTGGAAATATAGTGATAAATTACGGCGCTGACTACAATCCAAATGGAAACTCATATTTGTGTATCTATGGGTGGACAGTTGATCCTCTTGTAGAATACTACATAGTTGAGAGTTGGGGAAGCTGGAGACCTCCAGGAGCACAGTCAAAGGGCAAGATTACCGTCGACGGGGGTACATATGACATATATGAAACCACAAGGGTTCAACAACCTTCCATTAAAGGGACTGCAACTTTTCAACAGTATTGGAGTGTAAGAACTTCTAAAAAAACCAGTGGAACTGTATCAGTTACCAAGCACTTTGAAGAGTGGGAAAGAATGGGTATGAAAATGGGTAAAATGTATGAAGTTGCTACTACAGTAGAGGGATATCAAAGCAGTGGTTCTGCCGATGTACATACTAATAAAATTGTTATTGGTGGAAGTTTACCTGATCCAACAACACCACCAACAACACCGCCTACTTCACAGCCAAATGTAAAATATGGTGATTTAAATGGAGATGGAGTTGTTAATTCTATGGATGCATCATTACTTAGTAGATATATACTAGAAATTTTAACTTCTATACCAAAAGTTGATGCTGCTGATTTAAATGGAGATGGAATTATTAACTCTACTGATGCAACATTGCTTAGCAGATATATATTAGAAGTTATTGATAAATTTCCAGTAGAAAGTATGCAGCCAACACCAC
This sequence comes from Clostridium sp., assembly GCA_012517995.1. Classification (GTDB taxonomy): domain Bacteria; phylum Bacillota; class Clostridia; order Acetivibrionales; family Acetivibrionaceae; genus Herbivorax. The sequence continues at coordinate 13,341 of JAAYTS010000181.1, read as the reverse complement.
CACCAACAGTACCACCAACAATACCACCAACACCACCAGCAGGTTCAGGTGAAACAACAGTGCCTACAGATAATATTAGTGTACCATCTTTTTCACAACTAAAGAGCAATCAAAAACTTCCTGATCCCTTTACCTTTATTGATGGTTCAAAAGTGACAAGTATGAATGACTGGGCATTAAGACGTGCAGAAATTAGTGCTTTAGCTCAAAAATATGTATATGGTGAAAAACCTTCTGCACCAGAATCTGTAACAGGTTCAGTTGGAAATGGAAGAATAACTGTAACTGTAAAAGATAAGGGTAAAACAATATCCTTTGATTGTACAATTCAGTATCCAAGTAAAGGAAAGGCACCTTATCCTGCAATGATTGGAATGGGAATGAATACTCTTAATACCAGTGTAATAAGGGATATGGGAGTTGCACTAATTACTTTACCTGTTGATGAAATTGCACAGCAATCTGGTATGCATACAAGGGGTAAAGGTAAGTTTTATGATTTATATGGCAGCGGTCATTCAGCTGGTGCATTAATGGCATGGGCTTGGGGTGCAAGCCGTCTTATAGATGCCCTTGAAGTGACTCCAAGTGCAAATATTGATGCTGCAAAAATAGCTGTAACAGGGGGGTCCCGTTATGGTAAAGGTGCACTTGCTGCAGGAGCTTTTGATGAAAGAATTGCTCTTACAATACCACAGGAATCTGGTTGTGGAGGAACATCAAGCTGGCGTGTTGCAGAAGCACAGAAATCTTCAGGGCAGAATGTTCAGACATTATCACATATTATTACAGAACAGCCTTGGCTATCTAAATCCATTGATCAGTTTGTCAATCAAACAAACAAACTGCCTGTGGATCAGCATATGATATTAGGTATGTGTGCACCTAGAGGATTACTTGTAGTTGAAAATACAGGAATGGAATGGTTGGGTAATGTAAGTTGTTATACATCTTCCCAAGCTGCACGTATGATATATGAATCACTTGGTGTAAAAGATAATATGGGCTTTTCACAGATAGGAGGACATATGCACTGTGCATTCCCTGACGCTCAGATACCTGAATTAAGAGCATTTATCCAAAAGTTCTTACTTGATGATAATAGTGCTAACACAAGTATTAACAAAACAGACGGCAACTTTTCATTTGACAGAGCAAGATGGGTTGATTGGTCAGCACCAACGTTAAGATAATTAGATAATTAACGGGTCTGTTGTACTAAGAAATTAGTGCAACAGACCCGTTATTATTTATATAAATTATTTTATTTTTATACCCCATATTTGTTGACCTCTGGTGCCTACTACTATCATATCATCATAGACTGCAGGAGAGCCTTCTACATTTGCATTAAGAGGTATTTGGTCAAGTACTTTTCCTGTAGAACCCTCTATTAAAAACATATTTCCACCAGAATCACATTGAATGATATATGACTTTCCATCTTTGGTATAAACGTCTACCGGTGAACTCCAAGAATAAAAATTCATATCTAAAACCCAAATTTCTTCACCAGTTTCTTTATCAAAAGCAATTAACTTTCCCCTATTTTGCATATCTGTCTTTGCTATTGTGTAAATAACAAGATTACTGATATCGTTTTTGCCAATAACAGGAGAACCTAAGGCTCCGCCGGCAATATCTGGATTGTAAATACATTTATATTTTTTTTCCCAAATTAATTCTCCTGATAAGGCATTTATTTTACGAATATAACTGTATCCACCTGCACCTTGTATATCCACTTCATTTGCTGTATAAATAAATACATTGCTACCACCTAGACTTTCTATTGCAGCTGTACTATCAGTATCATCAGTTACATTTCTTATCCATACTGGAGTTAGGGTGTTTAAATCAATACATGTAAAAGTGCCGCTATTATCTACAAAATATCCGTAATTTTTATATGCAGCAATGGAGCTTTCTATTCCAAGGCGTTTATTTACAGGGGAAGTGTATCTGTATTTTATTACATCTGGCTCAATGGAGATTTTAGCATTATCCTCATCAAAATTTGTATTTAGCTTAATAGAGTAAAGAAAACCATTTTCACCACATTCAAATAAAGTGTCAGATTCTTTATGAATAAGAGGATTTGAATCAAAAGCACCCCATAATCTGTAGGATGTGGTGTCTATGCCGTCTAGGAAATAAAGGAGTTTTTGATCTATAAGACTAAATATTCTAAACCCTATACTGACTCTTTTACCATTTACTACATCAATGCCCTGACCTGAGTACAAAAGAGGGTAGCCTCTAGGGTCAACTGTTACGCTTCCCTTTATAGGTATACCGACATTTATTGGGTCTCTGGTATATGAGCCATCTTCTAAGTCTAAAAAGTATATTTTGCCGTCTAAAGTACCATATATAACTTCTTTTAAATTGTCTATATTCTTTTTCTCCTGGTATAAGTTCATTTTTTTTCTTAAATTTTCGTCCCAGTTAACGATGGCTGGCTGACCATTCCAGCCTACACCTGTCCACGAATCTAAATGTCCTATATTTATACCCCATACTTTTTCAAGTTTTTCTTCAGTTACATCTGCATATCCATAGCTTGCAGAGTTTCTGTAATTATTTCCTCTAAAGGTTGTTACACCTTTAATTTCATTGTACTTTTCGTAAGAAGGAAATTTAATGAACTCATTGCTTGTGTAGTTTTCAAGTATTGCACTGTCTTTTAATACATCCCATGTAAAGTTGTGATTTGAAGGAAGGGCTTCTGGCACAATTTCAACTTCAATTTCATTATCCTCTTCTTGGTCCTCGTCTTCAACTTCATCCACGCCCTCTTCAAATTCATTTTCATTTATTTTATCCTTCTGAGATTGATTATTATCACCTTTAATGTTATTACCTGGCAAAAGAGTGACTTCAGGTTCTTTGATGCCTGAATTATCTTTAGATAAGTAGTTATTTAAAATTATAAAGCCCGGTATACATAAAATAAGAATGATGACATTAATGATTATGATAAGTTTAGAAGTTTTCATGTGCAATCTCCCGTTTTATTAAGTAATTTTTCACTTTTAATATGATAGTGAAACCTCCGTTACAATGCTTTAAAAATGAATTTTTATTTGATTTTGGTTAATTATAATTATGTATAATTATATAATAAAGTTTTTTTTTGTCAAGATAGTGTGGAAACAATGATTATTTTAAAAAAATATGTTATAATATTTAAGAGTATGGAATAATTTATATGTTGTCTGTTTAAGTAAATTATAAAACTAATTAAGGGAGAGTTTTTATAATATGAGAAGCAGCCTTTTGAGGCAATTTCCAGAAGAAATACAAAAAAAAATAATTGATAATACAATTGAAAGTTATGAACTAAGGGATGCTATATTAGAGCTTATTGATAATAATCCCATGTTTATAATAAGAGTTTATTTAAAAACAGAGGATTTAAGGGATATTTTAGAAGAAAAAGATATGGAATATATAAAAAATAAATTAAAATCTGTTATAAATTATGAATGGATATATTTCAAATTTAAAAAAAGAGTAAAAGAAAATATGGATATGTTTATAAAGGATGTAGCAGAAAGTTTTGTACGTATAGTATTATTTGAGAAAAAGTACGAATATAATGACAGTAATGCTGAAATAGAAAAGAAAGGGAATTACGACATTAATCAATATGAAGATCTTGAAGACTTTTTATGTGATTTTGAAATAACATTAAATGATGAAGATGAATTTTATGATATAGACAATCAGTCTTCATTTCTTGTTAATATAGCAGAAAATTATATACATGTAACATTAAAAAACTTGCTTATGGATATATATAAGAAAAGAAGGGCTGATTTTATTAAATTTTTTAATTTGGAAAAAGAAGTAGGGCTAAGTGACAGGGATTTTGAAGAACTGGAATATGAAGTTTTTGAGATTTTTAACACTGAATTTCCTATTCCAGATGTGAATAATCCAGTTGGGGCTGGGGAATGGTTGGTTTCTGAGGCATTAAAAATGGATGTAAGGCTTTTATATTCTTTAGGGAAGGACATGGTTTTAAACAATAATTAGATAATTAATAAATTTTTAAATATATACCAAAAAAGATTTAAGTTATAAATTAGCAATAAATATATATAAACACTATATTGTTTAACGAAGGCATTTTATTTTTATTAGGGGGTTGTGCTGATAAATGTTGTACAAAATCATAAAAAAATCTTTAGTACTTTTTGTGTTTTTATCTTTTATTTTTGTACAAAACAAATCCTCTGTTTTTAGTTTAACTGATGCTCATGAAGATAAATCTGGTTTACGTGAGTTTATACCAGGTTATATTGGTATGGAAATAGAAGATTATGAGTGGATAAAGAATAATGTATCAACTATACAAAAAGTTGCCCCTAATGATTTAGCGATAAAGAGATTAGAAGATGAAAGGAAGGCTAGGGGTACAGTATCTGCTTTTAACGTGAAAGATTTAGATTCTGCACTTCCTTCGGCGGTAGACAATAGCTTTTTGAAATATTTCCCACCCATAGGAGATCAAGGGGCTTTAGGATCTTGTTCAGCCTTTAATACTACATATTATCAATTTACATATACCATTGCCATGACAAAAGGATGGGATGTAAAAAATGATCCAGATAACACAAAAAAGTTTTCTCCAAAATGGACTTTTAATCTCACAAATTCTGGGCGAAATTCTAGCTTTTCAATTATAGATTCTTATAGACTGTTTATGGATTCAGGGGCAGCAAAGTGGAATGAATTTGAATATATAAATAATAAAAGTGACCCTAAGAACTATCTTGAGTGGCCTACCCATGCAGAAATTTGGAGAAATGCCCTTAATTATCGGATTGAAGACTATGGGTATTTAGAGGTTTGGGATGAAAATGATCCGGATACACCAGTAAAAAGTCCTGAAAGTGAAAGCTTGGCTAATGTTAAGCAATTTTTAAGCAATGGACATGTTTTGGTATTTGAGACAAATATTACAGGATGGAAATTCACCACTGTTGGAAATGACCCGTCAACTAGTTATGATGATCCTTTTGAAGGTGAGTATATAGCATATGTTAATGGAAAATCCAGTATGTCTGTAGATGGTCATGTTATGACTTTAGTGGGTTACAATGACAATATATGGGTTGATATAAATGGTAATGGCACAGTTGATGCAGGTGAAAAAGGAGCTTTTAAAGTTGCTAATTCATGGGGAACAGAAGATGTTCAAGAGTTTAGTAATACTGACTTTACATGGTATTCCAATCAAGGCTTTGTGTGGTTGGCATATGATGCACTAAATAAAGTTTCAGCTGTTGAAGACAGCCCTCCTGTACCAGAGAGGCAGTATGTTTGGAGATATAATAATTATGCCTACTGGATAACTCCAAAAACCAATTATACACCAAAGTTTTTGGTTGAATATACAATGAGTACTTCTAATAGATACAATATTAAAAAAATGTTTGGATTTTCAAATTCTGATACACATTATCCTGTATCTTTTTGGGACCCAGATGCAGTAAATAAATATTCTGTTACTTTTATTGAAAAAATGGGGTTTGATGGCACCGAAAATGAGTGTGATGCAACTTTTGTTTTTGACCTTACTCATTTATATGAAAGGTATGATAATAAAGAGGGAAATTGGTATTTTAGCATTATTGATGAAGGTGCTGGAAATGATGGGGTGTTAAAAGAACTTAAATTTATAGACTTGCATAATGGAAAAGAATATATTTATCAGGAGAATATGCCCTATAAATTTTACAATGAATCTGTAACTTTTGGTCCTGTAAAAATTGAAAAAAGCACTTTAAATAATTCAGGGTGTTTCCTAAACAGGACTATGCCATTTTATGAACAATATTTTCGTACAGTTTCATTAAATGACACAATATATGCAGTTGTAAGCCATAAATCTTCTGGAGGTTATCTTAGCACATTATATGAGTATAATCCTGATGAAGATATATGGAATTTAAAATCTGAATTATCTGGGAAAACAGTAAGCACTGTTTATGTTGCTCAGTTTGATGGAGAAATATATACAATGAGAAAAATTGTTGAAGAGGATGCTGAAGGTAGCATTGAGAATGATGCTGAAGATAATGCTGAAGATAATAAAGAAACCAAATGGATTATTGAGAAATATAATCCAGCGACAGATACATGGCTTTTTTTGACAGATGTTAATTGTGAAAGCCTTCGGGATATAGTAGCTTTTAATAAAGAAATTTATATTATTGAACACAATGAGGTAGAAGCTGAAAATGATACAGAAGATAACACAGATGGTAATACTAAAGAAGATAATAAAATAATTAGAATTCAAAAATATAATCCTTCCCACAACACTATAACAACCATATTGGAAAAAGAGTCTAACATGCTCTATTTTTACACAGTTGTTTTAGATGAAGAAATTTATTTTATAGGAGGAAAGAAAGGAAGAGATTTATTAAGAGCAATAGGGGAAGGTGCTGGAGGATTTCAGGTTGATAATGTAAATATGTCTTACAATTTAACAACTAAAGAATGGAAAGAGAAACTGCCTTTATCAAAAAACTACAGCCCTTTGAATGTAATAGCATTAAATGATAAAATATATGCTGTTGTAAGATATAATAACGATAGTATAGTTATGTATTATCATTCTAAAACTGATAAGTGGTATAATACTGGATTAAATCTTATGAGGAGAAAAGGAATCAAGCTGGATATTTCAAAAAACAACATATTTGTTTTAGGAGGTACCAAAAATGTAACTTCCTTCATTTTGCCTAATGATGTTATTTCTGATGCAATAGAAGTTATTAATCTGGATGGTTTTATAAATTATGGAGATGTAAATCAAGATGGATTTATAAACTCTATTGATTATACATTAATACGCAGATATGTTTTGGGTATTTTTACTGAATTTGCAAATAGCATTGGGAAGCTTGCTGCAGATGTAAATAAAGATGGTATAATTAATTCTAATGACTATGTTATTTTAAAAAGATATATTCTTGAAAACATTGATGATTTCTAGATGAATAAAGTTTATTTATAATACTTTATAAATGAATTTGAATTTTATAAGATAAAGTTTTTAATGTTTTGTGTAAGAAGAAGGTGACTGCATGGAGTACAGCGGAAAAATAATTAAAATAATAGGCAATGAAGCAATAGTAATGACAAAAGATTTTGAAGTTGTGCGGATTAAACTGAGAAAAAAAGTTAATATTGGAGAAAAGATTTATTTTTTGGCTAAAGACATAATAATGGAGGGCTTTAATACTCCTGTTAATTTAAGTGAGTTTGTAGTTGATTCCCAGTCAGCAATTGACAAAGAATTTCAAACTAGTGAAAAAGTGAGTTATTTTGAAAAGAAGAAATCAAAAAAACTTTTTAATGCTATTGCAATTTCGGCTTCTTTTGTATTAATTTTTGTTTTAATGCAATTTTTCACGGTGTTTAATAAAAAAGAATATACATATATAGATGTTGATATAAATCCTAGTTTTTCTTTTACTGTAGATAAGAGTGGAATGGTAGACAGTATAGATTTGTTAAATGAGGATGCTGGACAGTTTGTTGAAGGTTTAAAACTAAAAAGGATTTCTTTTGTAGATGTCTTAAAATCAATTCTAAATAACTATAAAAATCAACTGGTTTTTCCTGAGGACGAAACTATAGTTTTTATTGCTGCTGCCTTTGATGGCAAAAACAATTATGAGGCAAAAGAAAAAAAGTTTCTTGATGAATTAATAAGTTTAAATGAAATTCTTGAAAAAAATGAAGTGAAAAATATAACAATTAAAGCTGTTATTGTTGATGAAAAAATAAGAAATGAAGCATTAGAAAACAAAATATCTATGGGAAGGTATGTAATTTATCAACAAGCAAAAAGTGATTTGGAAATTTCCCTTGATGTAGTTCGTGAAAAAAGTATATATGAATTATTAGAAGTTGTGGATATACAGGATAGTGATGGATTATGTGCTTTGGTTGAATTTGATATGTCAGAACAAGAATTTGTACTGCAAGAAATGCCCATGGCAGAGGCAGAAATGGAACAGGTGCAAGATACGCCTATGGCAGAGGCAACGCCAGAAATGGAACAGGTGCAAGAAACGCTCATGGCAGAGGCAACGCCAGAAATGGAACAGGTGCAAGAAACGCCTATGGCAGAGGCAGAAATGGAACAGGTACAAGATACGCCTATGGCAGAGGTAACGCCAGAAATGGAGCAGGTGCAAGATACGCCTATGGCAGAGGTAACGCCAGAAATGGAACAGGTACAAAAGACACCGGTGGTAACACCAAAATTAGAACAGCCACAAAAGACACCGGTGGCAACGCCAAAATTAGAACAGCCACAAAAGACACCAGTGGCAACGCCAAAATTAGAACAGGCGCAAAAGACACCAGTGGCAACGCCAATACCCCAAATTTTTGAATGGCCGTCACAAAGGAGACCAAGACCAACACCTACCCAGAGGCCACAAAGGAGACCAAGGTCAACGCCTGCCCGGACGCCAATTAAAGATACAATAAGAGTTTTGGAGGACTGGGAAAATGGTCATCAAAATAAATGGTATGGTCCAAATCTCAGCGTAACAGCAGAATGGGCAGCTTCTGGAGATTATTCCTTGAGAAGTAGAGTAAATGTTTGGAATAAATCGAGAATAATTATATTTAACATATGTGATTTAGATTTTACAGGTCAAAAAACCTTATGTGCTGTGGTAAAAGAAGAAAAATCTAAACTCTTTGAAGGGAAAATTAAGGCTAGACTTTTTATAAGAACAGGGGATAATTGGGAGTGGACTAATTCTGATTTTAAAAATATTAGTTCTTCTAATAAAACTATTTTAAAACTAGATTTATCAGAGGTACCTAATTTAGGTGATGTGAAAAGTATAGGTATTGAGTTTTATGTTTCTTCTAATGAAAAAGGATTAATTGATTTGTATGCAGATTACATATATCTTGAATAATTTTATTTGATAAATTAGCCTAAAAAGTTAAAAGTTACAACTAATAATGAATATTAACGTTGTACTTTTCCAATTAATTATATATAATTAATTAATGAATTTAATATTAAGAGGTATTACATTATGAATATTGGCGTTGTTGTAAATGTTGAAAAAGATGAGGGTTTAAAGTATACAAGAATCCTTTTAGATAGTATAAATACAAATGGAGCAAAATACATTGTATGTGAAAAAATTGCTAGCAAACTAGGACTTATGGAAAATTCTTTTAGTGAAGAAGATTTAATTGAAATGTCAGATATTATTGTCTGTTTAGGGGGAGATGGTTCATTTTTAAAGGCTGCCAGAATGATATTAGAAAAAGATGTGCCTATTATTGGGATAAATCTTGGAAACCTAGGTTTTTTAGCTGATGTTGATAAAAATGAAATTGATATGGCGGTAAAAAAGTTAGTAAATAATGATTATTGTATTGAAAAAAGAATGCTTTTAGAAACTAAAATAATTAGAAATAATAGCGTTATTGCCAAGGACACTGCCTTAAATGACGTGGTTGTGTCAAGAGGTGCTCTGTCTAGAATTTTGCACCTTAGGACATATGTTGATGATAATTTTATGGATATGTTTCCAGGGGATGGTTTGATAATATCTACCCCTACAGGTTCAACGGCGTATACTCTTTCCGCAGGAGGTCCCATTGTACAACCTGATGCGGGACTTATTATAGTTACGCCAATTTGTCCCCATCTTCTTTATTCAAGGTCATTTATAGCAACTAAAGATAAAATAGTTAAAATTATAGTGGATGAGGATTGTGACCATAATGCAATGGTTACAGTTGACGGGCAAGTTGGCTATGAAATAAGAGGTGGAGATTTGATAATAACTAAAGAATCATCAAAAACCATTAAGATGATAAAGATAAATACCAGGCATTTTTTGGAAGTGTTAAGAGGAAAAATTTATGATAGAGGAAAGAAGATGAGGCGAAATGAAGTATAATAGACAGGCTAAAATTCTTGAAATTATAGAAAATGAAGTTATAGAAACCCAGGACGAAATAGCCGATAGGCTAAAAAAAGCTGGAATGGATGTTACCCAGGCTACCATATCCAGGGACATAAAAGAACTTAGGCTGATTAAAGTTTTGACATCTGATGGCCGATATAAATATGCAACTTTTTCTAAAGAAGGAAATATACATTCAAACAGGCTGATAACTATATTTTCAAAATCATATGTTTCCAGTGATTATGCAAATAATATTGTGGTTGTAAAAACTCTTCCAGGAATGGCGCAGGCTTGTGCAGCTGCTATTGACTCATTAGGATGGACAGAAATAGTGGGGACTATAGCAGGGGATGATACAATAATGATTGTATGCAGAGCTGAAAAAATAGCAGAAGAGCTTGTAGATAGATTTGCAAAGCTTGCCAAAATAAACTCAGATGATAAATAGAATAAACTATTTCATTATTTTGTTGCAAAGTGAGGTATTGCTATGCTTCGACAATTAGAAATTAAAAATATTGCTATAATAGATAAGTTAAGCATTGAACTAGACCATGGACTTAATGTATTAACCGGTGAAACTGGGGCGGGTAAATCTATTATCATTGATTCAATTAATGCAATTACTGGACAAAGACTTTCAAAAGATTTAATAAGAACAGGAGAAGACAAGGCGGTGGTTGAAGCGGTTTTTGAAGTGGAAGAAAGGCACTTGTCTGATTTGTACCAGTGTTATGGGATTGAGCCGGAAGAAGATGGTGTTTTGGTAATATCCAGGGAGTTTACCAGGTCAGGAAAGAATACTTGTAGAATTAATGGGAAGATATCAACAGTTTCAATGCTTAAAAATTTTGGAGAAAGATTAATTGATGTTCATGGGCAGCATGATAATCAATCTCTATTGCGAAGTGACAGCCATATTGATTTATTGGATTCTTTTGCTGGTGAGAAAATGCATAAACTAAAGGAGGAATATGCAGTTCATTTGGACAGCTATAAAAAGATTAAAAAGAAAATTTTTGAACTTATGGGAAATGGTGGAGAAAGAGAGAGAAAAATAGATCTTTTAAAATATCAGATAGATGAAATTCAAAGTGCAGATCTAAAGATAGATGAAGAGCAGCAGCTTGAAAAAGAAAAGGAAATACTTCTAAATTCAGAGAAAATAGTTAAAGTTTTTTCAAATGCTTATGAAATTTTAGGTTCAGGAAGCAAAACTGGGGAGGCAGTTTTAGATAGAATAAATGATGTTGTTTTTGAGATTAATGAAATTAAAGAATTTGATGAAACATATGCTGAAATAGCAAAAAGGCTTGAATCTGTAGTTTATGAACTTGAAGATATTGTTTCTGAAGTCAGGGCAAAAAGAGATGGTATTGAATTTGATGCAAATGCACTAGAACAAATTGAAGAGCGGTTAGGTGTTATATACAGACTTAAAAAGAAATACGGAAATTCCATAGAGGAGATATTAGACTTTATGGAAGGTGCCCAAAAACAATTGGATGAAATTATTAATAATGGAGAAATATTAAAAAAACTAAATGCTGATTTAGAAAGGGAAAATGAAATTTTATATAATTTAGCAAAGGAAATGAATAATGAGAGAAAAAAAGCAGCAAAGCTCATTGAGGATAAAATATGCAGTGAACTAGATGTTCTTGAAATGAAAAATGCAAAATTTCAAGTTAAAATTGAGTTTGATGAAAGAGAGAATAAAGATGAAATAAACTATAAACAAAATGGATTGGACAAGGTTGAGTTTTTGATTTCTACAAATCCGGGGGAACCTTTAAAACCTCTGTCTAAGATAGCTTCAGGAGGAGAAATGTCAAGAATTATGCTTGCTATAAAAACAATTCTTGCAAATGTGGATGAAATTCCAACTTTGATATTTGATGAAATTGACATTGGTATAAGCGGAAAGGCAGCCCAAAGGGTGGGGGAGAGACTTTCTTTTATATCAAAAAACCATCAGGTGATTTCTGTTACCCACTTAGCTCAAATAGCTTGTATGGCTGATTATAATTATTATATTGAAAAAATTACTGAAAAGCAGAAGACTAAAACAAATGTAACAAGGCTAGAGGGGGATGGAGTTAAAAAAGAGATAGCAAGAATTATAGGCGGGGAAAATATTTCAGAGATAACGTTAAAGCATGCAGAAGAAATGCTTGAAGCTTCAAGAAAGTTTAAAGGACAGTAGATAAAAATATAATTTTCTTTTTTCTACGATAAATTAAAATTTTCTCAATGCAATAACAAATATTATATTGGGAATTTTTTTATGTTATAATATTTCCTTAGTGAATCTTATGTAAAAAAAAGGAGTTTTATTATTAGAAGTTTTAAATTACATATTAAATTTAAGGGGAGAGATGTATTTTGAAGAGGAAAATTAGAAACATTATTTTATTCACATTGGTTTTTTCATTAATTTCAGGACAGGTTCTTTATTCATTTGCAGAAAGCGGTGTAACTTTAGTTGATGATAGTGGTTATGAAGAAGTTGATAAGGTGGATTTGGAGTTTGATGACGGTTTTGAAGAGCCGGAATATACGGTTAAGGAGTTAAGTCATGGGGGCTCATCAAGCTTTATGGAAATAAATAGTGACTTAGTGTTGCAAGAGAATACTTTGATTGGTGAAGGAGTAGTGTTAAAAGGGAATTTAGATTTAAACGGGTTTAAGTTGATGATAGAAGGAGACCTTTTGCAAACAGGGGGTAGTTTGAGGATAAATGGAGGAGAACTATATGTAAAAGGTGACTATAGGATAGAGTCGACAAGTGGGGGAAGTGTATCTGCAAATTTATACATGACGAATGATAATGATTATGTGAAAGTAGATGGAAATTTTGTGGTGAATTCTTCTAATAATAATACTTATTTAACAGCAGGCACAATGGAAATAAAGGGAGATTTCATACAAAAAGGGAGTGCTATAAATAACTTTAGAGCAAGTGAAAACCATAAAGTAATATTAAGTGGAGAAAGACCACAAAGAGTTAGATTTGGGACACCGGGGAATTCAAAATTTAATCAGTTAGAAATAAGGAATACGTCGGAAGAAGGAGTAGTGTTTGAAAGCAGGTTTGCAACAAGTGGTTTAGTAACAAATGGCAGAAAGATAAAAGCAGTAGGAATAGAAGGAGTAGATTTAAAGTTAGTAGGAGATGTGACAATAGAAGGGGATGACCTGTACCCGGTTTGCTGGACACGCAGTTAAGTTGGTATAATAATACCAGAAAGGGCGTGTAACAGTTGGCAAAAAGACGAAAGAGGTATACTAAAGAATTTAAGCAAAGTCTTGTAAGTATGATATGTGAGGAAGGCAAGAGTGCAACAGCTATAGCAGAAGATGT
>JAAYTS010000287.1 GCA_012517995.1 Clostridium sp. | reverse complement strand
GGGCGGCGGTTGGCGCGGGAGTCGGTTCCGGTGCGGAAACTCCTGTACCAACACAAGCAGTAAGCAGTGAAGCGATAACCATTACAAGACACAATGTTATGATTTTTTTGTTAAGTCTTTTCATTTTTAAGCATCTCCTTTCATTAATTGTATTATTATAAATGGGGGATGGACGGCGCTACCCTACTATTCCGCTTCGTTCCAATCCCTCCATAAAATACCTCTGAAGGAACAGATACATTATTAAAATTGGCAAAAGGACAAGAATAACACCGGCGTATACATATAGCTGAGAGACAAGCGGATCTTTTACCTGGTCAACAAATGCAATGGTTGCCTGAATCGTTGATAAGCGGAAAGTGATATTATGACTGGAAGGTATTGAAAACAACCGTGAATAAAACATATCGTTATACTGCCATACCATAGAAAACACGGTTACCGTCAGAACGGATGGGATCGCGTTAACGAGCATAATCCTGAAATATGTGTACCACGTGTTTGCTCCGTCAATAAGCGCGGCTTCCTCGATTTCCTTCGGGAGTCCTCTAAAAAACTGCCTGAAGATGTAAATATACAATCCCGATCTGAGTCCCGACCCAAACAGTGTCATCAGGTACATAGGTTTTGTGCTTTGAAGCAGATTCAGCTTTTCACCTGTGAAAATCCGGAATATATACAGCACATCCCAGTTTCTGAAATGCTGATACAACGGAATCATTATTGTATACGCGGGAAGCACTATAGTTACTACGACACAGCCGAATAAAAGGTTTTTGAACGGAAACTCGAACCTGGCAAACCCATATCCGGCCATTGATGTAATGAGAATCTGCAAGAGTGTAATTATAGCTATGTAAATAAAAGAGTTAAAAAGTGTATTCCAGTAATCCAACCGCATAAAAGCAAGGCGGTAAGTATCAATAGTCGGGTCCAAGGGTATCAAGAAGACCGATGGGTTATATACATCTGTCGATGAAAAAAATGAGTTGCTGAAAATACTGATAACCGGGCCAAGAATAACGAACGAAATCCCTGTAATGATAACAAACTTAAAAATGGATAAAAGGAATGATTTTAACCGGTTCACAAATTTTGAGATATAGTTTTGCAAAACATCTTTTTCCATTGTTTTAAATTTTATCAGGTCAATGATTCCAATTTTCATCTTTTCATACTCCTTTACAGCGGTGCTTCGCCTCACATCATGCAGCCGGCAGGTACCAGCGGTCAGTTATAGTAAAAGGTTTTCTTTGATATAAGCACACAAACAACAGTCAATATCAGGCACATAACTATCGTGCTTAAAACACTCATTGCAGAACTGAGCCCATAGTTATACGTTGTAAACGCCGTATCATAGGCCGTATTTACAACTTCACTCGTAACGTATTTATCTATTATTGTATAAACAACATTTGTCAGTATCAGTGGTGTAACCATGGGAAACGTAATTTTCCAGAAGGTTTCATACGCTGTTGCGCCTTCAATTTTTGACACCTCGTACAGCTCGGGTGAAATAGATTGCAAGGCGGCAATAAATATGATTATCTGCACGCTTGACGCCCTTACAATTTCATATATGCGTGAAACCAAATCGACAATATAATCAACAAGACCCAACGGCAGTCCCAGATCAAGAAATACTCCTAAAATATAATCAACATTCACGCCGGACGGCGGGGTGAAGTCGGAAAACATTGCGCTTGCGCCGCCCTGGATATTTTGTGTTGCAAGGTCAAGCGCTTCGGCGATCGCGCCCGATCCCAGCAAAATGGGTATGAAAAAGATAAGACGTACAAGGCTTCGGCCTTTGAACCTCGTATTCAAAAGAATTGCGATAAACAGGCTGAAGAAAATAATAAATGGGACATCTATCAGTATGTCTACGAGTGAATCGACAAAAATCTGGTTAAAGTCCGCATGTTCAAAAAGCGCATATTTAAAATTCCGAAGGCCAATATAGGTTGCGCTGTAGCCTCCTGATTCCGCTATGTCAATTTTGCTTAATGAAAACTTTATGGAAAGAAAAATACTGTTAACGTAATACACGAGAAATCCAACAAGCCACGGCGCAATAAACAAAAGTCCCGAAACTGCCTTTTTCTGTCTTAATGTAAGCTTCTTTATTTTCATTTTCACACCCCCTCAAGTGCGTAGCCATTTGCCGGTATCGTTATGTTTCCGATATTCTTTGGTATGCTGTTTCTATTGATATATATGACACAGCCGTTATCATAAACTATTTTTCTGACTCCGCTGTCCAAAATGAAATGTCTGGTTATTGTGCTTCCTGCGACATGTTTTAATACTTCATTTGCCTTATGATATATTTCTACCGCATCCTGAAGCCATGTTTCGTAATGGGTTGAGTAGAGAATATTAAGGCCGGTATATTTTATTTCACTGGAATCGCGGTATGAAAGAGTAAAGCGGGGAGCGACGCCGTACTCAAGTATTTTTAACAAAATGTCCTGTTTGTCATATATTCCGCTTAAATTTATGGGTCTGGAAGTATAATCTATACAGCCGTGAATAACCATTTGATAAAACGGTATTTCTTCATCTACGATATGATAAGGATTATGCCCGTCCGGAATTCCGATAAGGTCGGAAGCGTATGCCCAGGTATACGCATTGCCTCCGTTTATCATCAAATTCTCGCAGTTTGCGTTAAGCTTTCCCAACTGGTGTGTGATTATTTGTTTTGCTTCCTGTCTGTTTATGATATTCGTTCTGTGTTTATCCGATGAAATTATATCACCGAGATCTCTGAGCGATAGGTTATCAATGTTGATCTTTTCAAATGTGTTAAGAAACTTGTCGATATGCCGCACGAGGTATTTAGGTGAAAGCACATCGTGGAGCACTTCAATATAGCCCATGCCGCTGGTTCTTAATGTAGCGGGGTTTGTTCGTCCGTATGCAACGACGAAACCGGAATAATATCGGGCACTCTCGAGCCTCCAGTTAAAATTGCCCGATTCAAACGATATGCTCTGAAAAGCAACATCACCGTAAAGCCGGCCGCCGGATTCCGATAATAATTCATTTAACCTTCCTAAACCTTTCCTGCCGCCGAGAACTCGATCCACTTTTACTGTTTTTGCTACATCATGGTAATATCCGCCGTTGAACCAGCCCAAATAATTTACCCTTATATCCCTGATATTGTTTTTTTGAAATTCATTTACGATAAGCTGGGCTTCATTAAACTTTGTCATTGGATATACGCCCATATATGGCACTCCTAAAAAGCTTTCACGGCGTTTTACGCCGCCTAAAACGTCAAGATAAAAAGGTATTGAACCGGCATCTTTTTTAGGGGAAAGTATTCCGTTGTCAATCAGTTTATTTCTATAATAATTAGCCATTCCGGAATAGTTTGCGTTCTCTTGATCAAGGAAATAATAGTTTATTTTCAGATCCAGTTTGTATAAATTCTTTTCAAGTACCGGAACATCCGCGTTTATGCCCTCAACACCAAACATTGACACTTTTTCGGAGCCTCTAAGCGTAAAGTATGGATATACATAGTTGTAACTGTTCAAATTGCCTGAAACATTTGCAAGTATATTAGCTAACGTATCCCCGTTGGTTATTTCACAAAATACCGCGCTTTTCTCCTTTTTAATACCGAACACAGGCATTCTTGCCTTTACTGTTTCTTCCACAACCGTGAAAGATCGGACGGTTTCATCAATACCATATATATACTGGTTATATCTTTCTGTTTTTTTGCCGTTGTTAAAGTAAATTAATGAACCCGAACCATTTGGAACGAGAATATATCCTTCTTCATCGGTGCCGCCCGCACCAAAAAAGCTGAGAAGGGAAATGCCGCAGATTTTTCCGCTGCCGGTTTCAATAATTTCTTTAGTAGGTATCGTCACTTCAAGTCGATCGTCTATAAGCCGGTATTCCAAAGGGATTGTAAACGTGGTTCGCTCCTGGACCTCACCGCCCGAGGCCAAAGCGGCGTCAAAATCAAAATCTTCCGTTGTATATCCGGCTTGTTCAAACAATTTGTTCATCTTCTGCAATCCAACCTTACTGACGATAATGCCGGCGGTAAGCTCCAAAAAGCCGGGATGATCCTTCGATTCCATGTAATTGTTCCGGATTGACCTCGCGTCTTTCTCATCAAGTTTTGAAAGAACCATCTGTTCAAGGCGTTCCTTGTTAATAATGGGGGGGACAATACCTGTAGGACTGGTTAGGTCTCCCAGGAAGTAAATATAGCGTATTCCGTTTTCCAGCTTCTCAATTTCATACTGTTCTCTTTCCACACTGAAATCATAATTATACATCGTTGCTTCAGTCATTGTTTTGTCATAGTAACTGACCATAAACTGGGAATTTAACGCTATCTTGTTTCTTCCTGAAGCGATTGTGTCTTTATCCCGGTCAGGTGGATTAGAGTACGTAATTTCACCGGAACGCTTGTCATAAACAGCTACCTCTGTGGTTTTTGTGTTAGTATAGAGTTTAAGGATATCATTCTCGGCGGCAAGCACCATTTTCGGTATTGATTTTTCGCTGTCTTCCAGCGGCGTAAATGCGCTTCCGCTTTCATACCCGTATTCGGCAAGGCATTCGGCATATTCATTGTAAAAATAGTAATTTATACACAGATAGGCGGCATAGGCTGCCAAGCAGAATACTATTGCCAAAGTAATTATTAAACGTGTTACCGGTTTTTTTCTCACAATGCCGCTCCTCCTATACTCTCATTATCAATTCGGTGTACAGGCTTTCGAGGAACAAATATACCTGGTTTACAAGATAAAACAGCAGCAGGACAACAAATATGATAAGTATTATCGATACAAAGGTTAAAAACAGCGTAATAAGCGTTTTTCCAAAGCCGAAACCGTGTATCGTCATAATCCCTATTACAAGCAGGAAAACAAACAGCATGATGGAAACGCCGTTAATGAGGTAATACAAGTTCTCCTCATCTGCTGCGATAAACCATGAGAGAATTGTTGTCGGAATAAATGTTAAGGCCATCGGCAGCATTGAGTATCCAGCAACCGTGATTATATCCCTGAACCTTCCCTCACCTTCCATAAGGCATGTAATTGACCAATTCGCCGCGGAAAACAAGAGTACGGCAAGCATAACGCTGAAAATCTCCGCGATACTGTTCACTGATCTGGGATTAATGCGATTTACGACAAATCCCGCATACCTTCGGGTTATTGAAAAAGACAGACCAAAAAGAAATACTATTATTAATGAGACAGCCACGCTTCCTTTGTTTCTATGCCTTATTTCATAAAAACCGTCAAAAGGGTGGGAGATTATATAAAATGGATATAACAGCTTTTCCTTATTTAGCAACGCCGTTTGCTCCTTTCTTTCCGGATTTTTTTATGGCATTCCGAGTTAAAAAAGCAGCGGCAAGAACAAGAACAGTGGTTAACACATAACTAAGATTATCTTTCAAAATATCGTCCCTGTACCGCTTGTATGCAATGGAATAATACTCGCGGTCCATTGCCAGCTTGAAATATTCCATAGCTTTTTTATTTTCGCCGGAAGCAAGGTGTGATTTTCCGATACCCGAATAGGCAAGC
>JAAYTS010000309.1 GCA_012517995.1 Clostridium sp. | reverse complement strand
GTGGGGGCTGGAATGCTGTCCAGAAGGCAGTAGACCGCTTTAGCATAGCCATAAAACAACTTGAAATATGACCTTCTATCAACTCCTTGCCCTGCAAATCATGGCACATTTGTTTGCCGACTATTTCTTTCAGACCGACAAACATTCTGTTAAGGGAGATCTTTAGTTTTTATGATATCAGGATGCCTGACAATAATGAGGAAGGCCTTCAGAACCTTCCAAATGCAGGTCAGCTAATTGGCACTATGGAAAGAACACTAGCACTGACCTTTATTTTGCTGGGACATTTCGAGGCTGTAGGACTACTGATAGCAGCCAAATCTATTCTGCGTTTTGGAGAGAAGGATCATCTGAGGTCGGAATATGTAGTAACAGGAACCCTGTTAAGTTTCGGCATTGCAATCATGATCGGGATAGTTTTACACCTTCTGTAAACAGCGATTACAACGTAAAGCAAGATAACTTAGCACCAATAGCGGCTCAAAAAATAAGCCACTCATATCAGGAAAAGGCCTTACACAAGTAATCTAACCAAAATTATATGTGATTAACTCTATATAATACAGAAACAAAAAAGGGGGCCCAAAGGCCCCCTACTTTTATTATTGGTCGTTATAATTAGTCCCAATTTGGATTTTGCTTTAGACCAGGGTTAAGCTCTACAGCAAGTTTCGGGAATGGAAGCAGTTCATGCTTGCCAGGCTTGAAACCGATATCATATTTATCCTTATAGTAAGTAGCCTTAGAATCATCGATGTAAACACCGTGTTCAGAGCCTTTTTCATAATTCAATGCATCTCTCAGGTCGGGCATGTAAGAACCAACTTCTTTCAATTGTTGAGTGTCACCCCAACGTATCAGGTTAACTGTACGGTCACCTTCGAGCCACAATTCAAACCTCATTTCATTCTTAACATCTTTAAGATCAAGAACAGTAGAAACATAGTTTGAACCTGCACGATTTTGGATTGCATTCAGAGCAGCAAGACCGTCAGCATCATCAGAAGTCTCAGGAGTTTGAGCACATGCTTCAGCATACATCAGAAGAACCTCAGCATAACGCATGATTTGGAAGTTCTTGTTCCATGTACCAGCCCAACCTTCATTGATAACGTCACCTTGATCTACGTGAGGTACGTTCTTCCAAATAAAGTAACCTTCGTTAGCATGGATGCTTGCATTTGCTAATACACCACGTTTATCTTTGTCAGTTTTCTTATATGCCATGGCACCATCACTGCCAGGAGTCCAGTCAACTGTATCAACAGCCCACTGGTGGTCATAAAGCAGTTCATCATAAGTTTTGATCCATGCTTTACGACGAGCTGATTCCATACCATCGTTAGCAATCAGAGCTCTGGCAAAATCACCTGTTGGATTGAGCCATCCCCAACCACCGCTCTTGATCTGAGAGTCAGCCATATCAGCCATGTTTTCAAAACGCCAGTTGAAAGTCATGATATCGTTCCAACCTGCACGTCGCGAAAGGTCAGTTACAACACCATGAACATAAACTGCGTTAAATTCAAATACAACTTCAGGAGAACCTTTACCCTTACCATGAAGGATGTAATGCATGTTTTCACTTGGAAGAAGTTCATACTTACCAGAGCTGATAACTTGCTTCAGAGCGTCTCGTGCACCAGCGTAGTCTCCCTTCCAAAGAAGAGCTTTACCTTTAACAGCTAATGCAAAACCCTTAGTGATCTTAACAGCACCTTCATAGTCAGATGGGCTTTTACGTTCTTCAAGATAAGGAAGAGCTGCGTCAATTTCATTGGCTACCCAGGTCATAACTGCTTCTTGAGATTCTGCGTTTTCTGGACTGTCAGTAAGTGCAATAGCAGTAGTTACAATCGGAGGAGTTCCCCAGTAAATACCAAGCATCATGTGGTCAAAAGCTCTCATTACGCGAGCTTCAGCAACACAACGTTGCATTGTAGGAGTAAGTGGTTTACCAAGTCTCTCTTCAGTGAAATTGTTGATTACAAGGTTACACTTGTGAATTGAACGGTAGAAAGCTGTATATCCACCCAGTGGAACAAGGTTGTCGTTAGTATACCTGAATTGTTGGTATGCTCTTTCGTCAACGCAGTCTTCCGGACCCGAACCAGCCAACCATGCATCAGGAGAGTTGAAGTTGGTCAGCGCGAAATATGGACCATAGTTATAACCGGTAACTTCACCCATAAATGAGAAGTTAATGTGAGTATCATAGTACACTACAGTAAGAGCAGCCTCGGCATCTTCATCTGTCTGATAGAAATTATCTACCGAGATAACGCCCTTTTGTGGTATATCAAGTTGGTCTTCGTTACATCCTGTAGAAACCAAGAAACCAACACTTAATAATAACAAGAAATATTTTTTCATATGTTCTTAATTTTTAGAATGTAAGGTTAACACCGAAAACAACTTGCTTAGCTGTTGGGTAAGTACCCATATCTATACCAAGTGAGCTAGAAGCGTTAGCAGAAGCTGTTTCTGGATCAAGACCAACGTAGCTGGTGAAAGTAAAGAAGTTTTCAAGTGATCCATAAACACGTAGACTGCTGATGTGAGCCTTGCTAGTCAGGTTGTTCGGCAAAGTATATCCCAACTGAATCTGTTTGATCTTGAAATAGCTACCGCTAAATACAGTCAGGTCAGAGCTATAAGCTTCCTTAGTCCAGTGTTCAATAGCTGGGAACTTAGCATCCTTGTTTGAAGATGTCCATGAGTTCTCATAAAACCAGGCATAGTTGTTGGTATATGGACGGTCTGAACGCCATGCTTGTGGCAGTACGTCGAAACCACCTGCACCAGTACCAAACAACATAAAGTCGAAGTTCTTGTATGCAAGATTGATAGTAACACCATAGTTGTAAGTTGGAAGACCTTGACCGATATTAGTCATATCGTTAGAATCCCATACACCGTCACCATTGATGTCTTCGTAAACTGCAGCACCATTGTCATCAAATTCTTTAAACTTGTAACCGTAGAAATACCACAGTGGTTCGCCTACAGCACAACGAGTATAGATGTCACTACCTTGAAGACCAGTTCCACGAAGGTGGTCAACTGTAGGATCAAGATAAGTAAGTTCGTTCTTAAGAGTTGAGAAGTTTGCATTGATTGAATAGCTAAGATCACCAGCTGTGTCTTTCCATCCAAGTTCAAATTCCAAACCAGTATTATCAACATTACCAGCGTTAAGAACTGTAGTAGCAACACCAGTTTCAAATAACGGAGTAACATTAACCAGCAGACCCTTAGTTTCCTTCTTGTACCAGTCAACACCTAATGATAGTTTTCCATTGATGAATCTTGCGTCAAGACCAAGGTCAACCTGTTCTGATTCTTCCCATTCCAGGTCTGGGTTTGGAAGACCATTAGGTACAGAACCATAGGTTTGAGTACCATCTTGAGCAAACTGATACCAGTTATTGTTCTTCTGGATAATAGGCTTATAAGGATAATCTCTCAATACTGCGATGTTACCGTTACGACCCCAAGATGCACGAAGCTTCAAGAAAGAAAGAGCAGTCTCGCTAATGTTGTCCTTAATGAAAGACTCATTGCTAAGTGTCCAACCAGCTGAGAAAGATGGGAAGTAACCCCAACGAGACTCAGCAGGAAGTTTTGAAGAGTCGAATGCGTCAGCACGGAAGTTGGCTTGAATACTATAACGTTGTGCATAGCTATATGTCAGACGACCAAAGTATGACAAGTTTCTTGCATCACTAGGAGCATTACCTACGTTCTTCTTTGCGTCATCCAACAGGTAGTTGATATAACGGAAGTTTGGCTCATATCCTTTAAGAATATCAGGACCTTCTGCAGATACACTTACGTTGTCAGAGTGATTATTTTCCCATGACATACCAACCATAGCATTAACATTATGCTTATCAGCAAAAGTCTTTGTATAGTTGATGAAGTTTTCAAACTGATAGTAGTAAGAAACGTTAGCATTAGCACTAATCCTGTAAACACTGCTGCTTACGAATTCATTAGCTGCAAATGGGAACTCATAGTTGTGAGTGTTGCCTTGAGCTAAACGATATCCCAAACGAGAAGTATAAACAAGACCTTCAATTGGGTTGAAGTTTGCATAAGCAAGACCACGAACATTGATACCATCGCTGCCACCTATAGCCCTATCCCTTTGAATGAATGGGTTAGCTGATTGAGACTCACCACTGATTGGAGAAAGTCTGTAGTACTTACCATTCTTATCTTTAAGAACAGCTATACCAGCTGCAAGAGCATCTTTTTGTTTTTGATTAAGTTCTGCTTCAGAATTAGCAAAAGGACCGAAAAGTGGGTCAGAAGTTACAGCAGCCAAAAGTGCAGAACCGTTATCGCTTTGTTGAGAAACTGATTTTGTTTCCCACTTTTCGATATTGTTATTAGTACCAACAGTCAACCAAGGTTTAACTTTGTACTCACCGTTGATCTGAGTAGAAAGCCTTTCATAAACATCCTTGTCACCTGCAAAGATACCGTCATTGTAAACATAGTTCATTGCAACAAAGTAAGAACCCTTATCTGTAGCACCTTGTACACCTACAGTATGACGATAGTTCCAGGTTGGTTCAAACACTTCGTCAGCCCAGTTAATATCAGTACCTGAT
>JAAYTS010000180.1 GCA_012517995.1 Clostridium sp. | reverse complement strand
TCATAACCTAAATCCAATTTTATATTCTTATATTTTTCATAATTTTCTTCTTCTTTTAATAAATGTAACAACGAAAACTTTGAAGTTTCATCCTTATATACATAATGACCATATATTATTAGATTTTGATCATCTAAACTAATTCTATAATCTAAAAAAACACTTCCTTGAGAAAACTCATTTTTATAAAAATCATGTTTTAAATAAAACTCATTATCAACTGTTTGAACTACATATTCACTAATTAAGTCCTCAATTATAATTTCTCCAATATAATCTTCATTAATGTTTTTTCTTTCATTAAAAATAGTTAAATCTTTTTCTTGTATTACTTCTCTTTCTTTATATATAGCTTCTTTTAAATATATAGATTCTTTTAAAATAATTTTTTCTTCTTTATTAAAAAAAATATATATAGAAATACCAATTAAAATAAAAAATAAATATATAAATTTCTTCATATATTTATTCTATCAACAATATTACTGTTTTGGCTGTAATTTTAATGTTTCTTCCATTTCTTCTTTTGTAATGTATTTATTTTTAACCATTGATTCTAAAACAGCTTTTTGTCTTTTGTTAATTTCATTATAACCCTTACTTAATTGATAAATTGAAGGAGCCTGTGGAAGTCCTGCAAGTATACTTGCCTCATAAAGACTTAAATCATTTGGATTCTTATCAAAATATCCCTTACTAGCAGCACTTATTCCTGTATAACCATCGCCATAATAAATAATATTAGCATACATCGCTAAGATTTCTTCTTTACTATATAATTCTTCAAATTCATATACAAAAAATATCTCCGCAAATTTTCTAGTAATAGATTTACTATGAGAAAAATAAATGTTTTTTGCAAGTTGTTGAGTTATTGTACTTCCACCTTGAGAAACTTTACCAGAAATTAAATTAGACACAAAAGCTCTACCAATAGAATAAAAATCGATACCTTTTCTTTCAAAAAACCTATGATCTTCTATAGATACTAAAGCATTAAGAAAGTCTTTATCGATTTCTTCGTAAGATACGAAATATTCCTTACTAATTATTTCATTTACCGCTTCTTCTATTGGTTTTTCAGCTATTGCTTCTTCATATCTTTCTTGACCTTGAAAAAATAAATTTCCGCCAATAAATCCAATTATCAATAAAGCAATAAACACTAAAAAAACAAAACTTTTTTTAATTCTAGATACCATTTATAAAGGTTATAGCCCCATAGATTTCATAATTTGTCTAATTTGAGCTTCTGATGGTTTTCTACCCATTTGTAAAAACATAGCTCTAATCATTTTTTCATTGATTGGAGGATTTTCCTTCAATTGTTTTTCCATATATTTCTTAGTGAAATAAAAACCTAATCCTCCACCTACTACTATACCTAATACAAAATATAATACTGAAGACCAAAATTGAGTCATACTACACCACCTATCTAATTAATTATTCTATCTTTTTTTATACTTCATTACAAGAAAAAAAGCCAAAAGGGTTGATATGTCC
>JAAYTS010000179.1 GCA_012517995.1 Clostridium sp. | reverse complement strand
GAGGAATTATAAAAGAAAATAAGGCTCAAAATGATGTAA
The DNA here is from genome assembly GCA_012517995.1 of Clostridium sp. Classification (GTDB taxonomy): domain Bacteria; phylum Bacillota; class Clostridia; order Acetivibrionales; family Acetivibrionaceae; genus Herbivorax. Next base: position 2,492 of record JAAYTS010000179.1, on the reverse strand, counting down.
AACACTTTCGTTACTAAGAGACCGTTATTTGAAATAGTTGCACAAATAAAAAATGGGATGCCATCTACTTTTCTTTTTCCTACAATAAATTGACGCTATCAAAAAATAAAACAAAGCTTTACTATTTGTTAAAAAGAAAATATAATTAAGTATGTACTATTTTGATTTTATAAAGAAAATTTAATTTTTAAATAAATTAGGACTGGGGATGTTTTAGTGAGGATTTCTGGTATAAGTTACACGCAACGTAAAAGACGTGCGCCAAAAAAAATAATTTTAGTATTAATTATATTAATAATATTAGCTGCTTTAACCATATCCATTATTTCCATTAAAACGGCATGGACTTTATCAAAACCTGAAAGAGTTGAATTACCTGTTTTTTCAGCAAATATTGTTCCTGAATATGACAACATATCTTTTAGAGATATAAATGATGAGGTTACTCTAAAAGGCTGGTATTTCAGTACTCCTGAAAGTAATAAAACAATAATTCTAGCTCATGGCTACGGTTCTAACAGACTTCCCTACAAGGAAGATACAATTAAATTAATTAAAAGTTTTTTAAACGAAGGGTATAATTTTTTGACTTTTGACTTTAGAAACTCTGGAGAATCTGAAGGAGATATCACATCTGTAGGATATTTTGAAAAATTTGATTTACTTGGTGCAATTGAATATGCCAAAAAAAGAGGTTCTGATAAAATAATACTTTTGGGCTTTTCTATGGGAGCATCAACTAGCATCCTAGTAGCTGCCGAAAGCTCCGATGTGGATGTAGTAATAGCAGATAGTCCTTTTGCTGACCTAACTATGTACTTAAATGAAAATCTTAGTGTATGGAGTAATTTACCTCCCGCTTTTAATAAAACTACCCTCTTTGTTACGAGGCTTCTAACAGGTGTAGACACAAAGGATGTTAGTCCAATAAATGAGATAAGTAAAATTTACCCAAGACCTTTGCTGCTTATTCACAGCAAAGACGATGAAAAAATCCCTGTGGAGCACAGCCACATGCTTAAAGAGGCTGCAGGTGATAATGTAGAACTTTGGGAGACATCTGGTGCAAGCCATATTAGAACTTATAAAGAATACCCTGATGAATTTGTAAAAAAGGTATTAGACTTTATTAAAAAGAATCTTGCAGAAGAAACAGATGACTCTTCACATACCTCTTCTGAAACATAAATTGTTTTGTTCATTTAAATTCTCTTTAAACCCTTCTTCGCACTTATTTGTCTCAAACGATTAAGTGTTTATATTTGTGTTCATTTATTGAGCTATCTGAAATTTTTTTCAAAAATATTTAAAAAAATATTTAAAAATTTTATGCAATATGATAAAATTAGTATAGTTAGTTTTATGAATTATTATTCAACAAGTAGTAAAAATAAAATTAAATGGTTTTACAGTATGTAAACTGTATTTTTAGGAGGGGTTCCTGTGAGTAAAGATATTATATCCATTCTTGGTATTGGTAAAAAAACAGCTGAAAAACTAAAGGAACAGAATATTTTTACTGTTTCGGATTTTGTTAAAGCAGCGGGAACTCCTGAGGGAAGAGTAGCCTTACAAAACACTACCGACATACAGTTAAGTTATTTGAATTACTGGGTAAAACAAGCAGACCTCATGAGAATAGAAGGTATAGATGAATATGATGCCGAGTTCCTTGTTAAACTTGGGATTAGAAATGTAGAAGACCTTTCAAAAGTTAATATATCAACTCTGAAAAAACTTATTGACAATTACAGTTCAGAAAATCCCAGAAAAAAAAAGACAAAACGGACAATGGAAATAATTTTAAAATGGAAGCAAAAAGCAAGTGAACTGGGTACTGCCATAGTTAATGATTTGGATGAACTGCCTCCGGAATTAATTATTGATCAGGAAGATTATATTGAGACACCCGATGAGTTTTTTGAAGACCTGTCAGATATCATAATAAACCTTGGCACAGGTATTTCCGAGGCTCAACATAAATTAGATCTTAGCGCCATAGAAACACAAAAAATGATTAATAATGATGAAGAATTGAGAAATTCCGGACTAACGGCTACATGGTATGCAATACCCGAAGTCACCTTCAACCTGAAAATGGATTATGCAGTTGTAAGAGAAGATGGTACAAACACTTCAACTACACCTTCTAGAAGAATTCTCGTAAGCCCTATGAACGCACAATATCAAAATTATTTCAAAGTAAATCAGTCCATGCAAAGTGACTTGAATATAAAGTTTGTTCCTGTCCCACCACCGTCTAAATACACTATGACGTTATTTGTTCCTGATTTAAAGGGCAGGACTTTGGAAGAAGCAAAGGATATAATCAATAAATCAGGATTGACACTGGGCTCTGTAAGCGAAGTAGCGGGTACGCCTTCAGGAGATAAAATGACAGAAGTAGAGGATCAGGTACCTGAAGCAGGCAGTGAGGCAAGATTTGGCAATAAAATTAACCTCTCTGTTATGAAAAAGGAGAGTGTGACTAT
>JAAYTS010000002.1 GCA_012517995.1 Clostridium sp. | reverse complement strand
TTTTCTTCAATCCCTAAGTGAACGCTTCTTTCCCCCCTTTTTTCTTTTTGTCTAAATTAAAACGCATCTTTAATTCTATAGTTTGAAAGACATGAATATAATTGTTTGTAGGTTATAATTTTAGCTGATTTTAGTCTGGAGGTTATGTTAATATGCAGGATACCGAAAAGCAACTATCCAATAGATATGGATTTGAAATTAAAGGGTTGTATAATTATAAAAACAATTTTATTGTGGAAACTGAGTTTGGGAAAAAGATTATAAAAAGAATGGGTGTTTCATCTGAAAGAGTACAGTTTATACATGGTGCAAAAGAACATTTATATAAAAATGATTTTATTAATATTGACAGATATATATGCACACAGGAGGGAAAACCTTATGTCATTATAAATGGTGTTTTTTATACAATGGCAAATTTAATAAATGGAAGAGAGTGTGATTTTGATTTAAGAGAAGACGTTGTAAAAGCTTCTAAAACTCTTGCCAAGCTTCACAAGGCATCAAGAGGATATATTCCTCCTCCAGAGTCTGTAAAAAGAAGTGAATTAGGGAAGCTGCCCAGATGCTATAAAAAAAGATTAGATGAAATAAAAAGGGCAAAAAAAATTGCCCAAAGGGAAAAGGGAAAAGTTGATTATTTAATACTTAAATATATAGATTATTTTTATGAAATGGGAGAAGATGCACTAAATAAAATATATACATCAAAATATGATGAGCTTATTGATAAAGCAAGGAAGGATAAAAACTTTTGTCATCGTGACTATTCTTACTGCAACATAATATGTGACGATGATGAAATGTCGGTAATAAATTTTGATTACTGCAGTTATGAGCTTAAGATGTATGATATAGCTAATTTTTTAAGAAGAAAAATGAGAAAATGCTATTGGGATGTGGATGAAGCAAAAGTAATAATGGATTCATACAGCGCCATTGAATCCATCAGCAAAGATGAATTTTTGATTTTATATTTAATGCTGCAATTTCCCCACAAATTTTGGAGGGTTGTAAATAAATACTACAATAGCAAAAGGACATGGAGGGAAAAGAAATTTTTAATAAGATGTGAGGAAGTTATAGATGAAATAAAATATCATGAAAAATTTTTAAAAGAATTTAAATTATTGTTTTAAGGCTTTAAAAAAAGCTAAAGGAGCTTTGCCCCTCTAGCTTTGACATCAGGGAAATTTTAAAACAGCCCATAAATAGTTCCGGATTTATCTAAATCTATTTTTTCTGCAGCTGGTGTTTTAGGAAGTCCTGGCATGGTCATTATGTTGCCTGTAATTGCAACAATAAATCCAGCGCCAGAAGAAAGTTTAATTTCCCGAATTGTTACTTTAAATCCTTCCGGCCGTCCTAAAAGTGAAGGATTATCAGATAAAGAATATTGGGTTTTAGCCATACATATAGGAAGTTTGTCCATTCCAAGGCTTTCTATTTTTTCAATAGCCTTTAGAGCAGAAGGCATGTACTCTACTTTGGAAGCACCGTAGATTTCCTTGGAAATTATTTGGATTTTTTCTTTGATTTTAAGATTTACATCGTATAGAGGTTTAAAGTTTGATTTTGTAGTATTTGTAATTTCAACAATTTTTTCAGCCAAAGCCCTTCCACCGTCACCGCCTTTAGTAAAGACTTCTGAAATTTCACATTCCACACCCATATTTCTGCATCTTTCTTTAACATACTGGATTTCTTCATCTGTATCAGTATGGAATAGATTAATGGCAACCACAGCAGGAATACCAAATTTAAGTATGTTTTCCAAGTGTTTTTCAACATTGGCAAAGCCCTTTTTTAAAGCTTCAATGTTTGGAGTGTTTAAATTGTTTTTATCCACTCCCCCATTATATTTAATAGCCCTTATTGTAGCAACTAAAACAGTGGCGTCAGGCTTTAATCCTGCATACCTGCATTTAATGTTAAAAAACTTTTCAGCACCTAAATCTGCACCAAATCCTGCTTCAGTAATGCAGTAATCAGCAAGTTTTAATCCAAGTTTTGTAGCTACCACGCTGTTACATCCGTGAGCTATGTTGGCAAAGGGTCCCCCGTGCATAAGAGCAGGGGTGTTTTCAAGAGTCTGAACTAAATTAGGTTTAATGGCGTCCTTTAAAAGGAGAGTCATGGCGCCGTTGACTTTTAAATCTTTAGCATATACAGGAGCACCTTCATAGGTGTATCCTATAATTATTTTTCCTAAACGTTCTTTTAAGTCCTCAATATCTTCAGAAAGGCATAGTATTGCCATTATTTCTGATGCAACTGTTATTAAAAAGCCATCTTCCCTTGGAATGCCATTTGTTTTTCCGCCTAGTCCAACTACAATGTTTCTAAGAGCTCTGTCATTCATATCTATTGCCCTTTTCCATATAATTTGTGTTGGATCTATGCCAAGATTATTTCCTTGATGTATGTGATTGTCAATTGCAGCTGATAACAAGTTGTTTGCAGCAGTTAATGCATGCATATCCCCGGTAAAGTGAAGATTAATGTCTTCCATTGGAACCACTTGAGAATATCCTCCACCAGCAGCACCGCCCTTAATTCCCATTACAGGTCCTAAAGAGGGTTCTCTTAAAGCAATAATTGCTTTGTGTCCCATTTTGCTCATTGCCTGGCCAATACCAATTGTGGTAGTGGTTTTTCCCTCCCCTGCCGGGGTTGGATTTATAGCAGTTACAAGAATTAGTTTACCGTCTTGGTTTTTACAAACCCTTTCCCATAAATCAAATGATAATTTGGCCTTATATTTCCCATAAAACTCTAATTCCTCTTCTAAAATATCCAAATCACTGGCTATTTGGTTAATTGGCTTCATTTTACAGGATTGTGCTATTTGTATATCTGTAAGCATAACTTACCTCCTTAGGAAATTAAACTATAAAACATAGTACTATTATAACTATTATTCTTGATTTTTTTCAACATATACTCACATATAAACTCATATAAACATATTATGTAACAAGGGATGTTATATTTATTAGGGGTGATTTTAGATGACACTTAAAATTGGAGATATTGTTTCTAGAAAATCCTACGGTTCTGATATACTATTTAAAGTTGTTGACATAAAGAGGGAAGGTGGCAATAAAATAGCGGTATTAAACGGGCTTTGCTTTAGGCTAGAAGCTGACGCACCTGAAACAGACCTTGTTATCAGAAATGAGGAATATGTAAGAAACTACAATGAAAAGATGGAAAGAACCATTAATTTAAAAATTCAAAACTTAAACAGTGTAAAAGAACTAAAAAAAAAATTCTATAATAACAATTGGGCAAGAGATAAAAAGAAGTTTGCAAAGCCTGGTAAAGTCCTTCATATAGATGGGGATAAAGATTATCTTGTGGTATGTATGGAGCAGTATAAAAAATTTAAAATAGAAGCTGTAGGTGTATATCTTAAAGAAAAAGATCAGCCCTCTAAGGTAAGGGAGCTTTTAGAACAATACAAACCAGATATTTTAGTTTTGACAGGTCATGATGGAGTAATTAAAAAAGATACTGACTATTCAAATATAAACAATTATAGAAATTCTAAATACTATATTCAATCGGTGAAAGAAGCAAGAAAATTTGAAAAAGATTTAGACAGTCTTGTTATTTTTGCTGGTGCCTGCCAATCAATGTATGATAAGCTTATAGAAGCAGGAGCTAATTATGCCAGTGCACCTTATAGAGTACTTATTCATGCACTGGATCCAGTGTTAATTTGTCAAAAAATTGCCTATACAAAAATAGACAAAGTTGTAAATCCTGAGGAACTAATAAGTAAAACAATTACAGGCGTCAAAGGTATAGGTGGTGTAGAAACAAAAGGCAAATATAGGGATGGTTTTCCCAAAGAACCTTATAATGAAAAATAAGTATTAAATTTTATATTAAAACAATATATAACTTAAACAATACTAAATATAGTTTATGGCTGTTTTACAGATGCTATATTTAGTAGAAATCAGGAATATCAAATGATTGTGAAAAAAACTACAAATAAAAAACACTTGACACAAGTAAAAAATACTTGTTATAATATATATTTTTTTTGACAAGCTGAATTGTATATGGTATAATATTTTTATTATGGAAGATGAGGTGATGGATGATGGAGAATAGCAGTTTGTTTCAGATAAAGAGAGACATAGAAACTTGCGTTGGTCAGAAAGTTCAGCTCAAAGCTAATAAAGGCAGGAAAAAGGCTTTCATAAAAGAAGGAATATTAGAAAACACCTATCCTAGCATCTTCGTAGTTAGATTTGAAAATGATTATGAAGCTACAAGAAGAGTATCTTTCAGTTATACTGATGTACTTACTAAAGCAGTTGAAATCGTGGTATGTAAAGACAATAGAAAGATATGTGCTAGCTAAGGTACAGTTATTTTAGTTGTAAAAGATGTATCGTGGGGCATAAAAAGTTTTTCAATAATTTAATAAATAAAAAAATCAGGATTTAATCCTGATTTTTTTATTTTTTTAGAATATTTATTATATCTTGTCAATATATATTAATAAGTCTTAGTACGAAATCAAAGGTGGAATAACAACAATCTTGTGATTACCAGGAAATAGGAGGAATAAAAATGTCTCTTGAACTTATTAGAGAATCTGCAAGAATTAATCATCTTACAGGTGAACAATCATCCCAAACAATTGTTGAACATGATATAATTGTACCAGACATAAATCCTGATGTTTTGCGTATTCTTATTCTAGATGGGGAAGTTATTGAAAAAAAATCTGAAATACTGCAGGACAAAGTTTCGGTAAAAGGAGTTATAAGATACAAAATACTATATGTTTCTGATGACAAGGATCAGTCAATTAAAAGCATAAATACTTCATATGATTTTAGCCATATTTTTGATGTGGAAGATTCTAACTCTAAAATGAAAGCACGGATTAAAAGTGATATAGAACATATTGACTATGAAATTTTAAATGGCAGGAAGATAAATGTAAAAACAATTGTAAAATTTAAGGCAAAAATGTTTAATGAAACAGAACAAAATTTTGTCAGTGAATTAAAAGGGGTGGAAGATTTACAGGTACTTAGAGAAAATGTTGATATGTATTGTTATTTAGGGGAAAACACATCAAATTATACACTAGATGAAGCATTAGAAATACCAGTGGGAAAACCGTCTATAAAAGAAATTTTAAGGACAGATGTGAAAATTACCGGTAAGGACTACAAAATAGCAGATGACAAAATAATAGCAAAAGGTGATATAAATATTTTGACTCTTTATATTGGAGATACAGAAGAAAGAAGTATTGAATTTATGGAACATGAAATATCATTTACTCAAGCTTTGGACTTTCAAGGAATAGATGAGGATTCGGAATGTGAAATTGACTATAGCATTGAGGATTTTTTCTTTAGTCCTGAGGAAGACAGTGACGGGGAACTTAGGATTTTAAGAAGTGAAGTTAAAGTTTTTATATGGGCTCAGGCAAGCAGTAAGAGAAGCTTAGAAATTATATCTGATGCATATAGCATAAGGTCAAAAATAGACTTAAATACCCAGGTTTTTAAAACAAACAGGATTGTATGTCAAGATAGAAGTCAGGTGATATTAAAAGAAGTTGTAAAGATAAATGGGGATAATCCAAGTATTTTAGAAGTGTTTAATGTATTATCTAAACCTAATTTATTTGAAAGCACCATTTCAGACAGTGGTGTTTCTATAGAGGGAAGTGTAAATAATGGCATACTGTATGTTGCAAACAATAAAGAACAGCCAGTTTTTTGTCACAACAGCGAAATACCATTTAAACACAATGTTGAATTGCAGGGTGTAAGGGCAGGGATGAATTGTGAAGTGGATTTAGAAGTAGAACATTGTAATTTTAGCATGGTTTCTGAAAATGAAGTTGAGGTAAGAGCAATTGTAAACGTTAATGTAAAGGTGTCGGATGAGACCCAGTATTCCCTGGCAACTGAGGCTTCTGAAAAGGAAGAAGAAAGACTAGATAGCGAAAACTTTGCAAGTTTGACGGTGTATTTTTCACAACCTGGGGATGATTTATGGAAAGTTGCTAAAAAATATTTAACTACCGTTGAAGATGTAAAGAAATTTAACAAAATAGAGGAAGAAAAGTTGAAGGTCGGAGAACAAATTATCATTCCACGAAAAATTTAAAAATTTTTTTAAAACCCTGTCCTTTGCAAGGCAGGGTTTTAAGCTATACATTTTCCCGTTGTTGAAAAAGGAACTCATTTTGTATATAATATATTGAAGTATTATAAAAGCATATAAAACAAGAACTAATTAACAGGACAAAATGGTGAATAATGAATAACATTTATTTAAAAGCTAATGCAAAAATAAATTTATCTATTGATATACTAAAGAAAAGAGACGATGGGTACCATGAAGTAAAAATGATTATGCAGTCAATAGACCTTCATGATGATGTATACATTGAAACTACAGATGAGGGGATTTATGTTGATTGTGACAAACCCTGGGTTCCTACTGGAAGCGGCAATATTGCATACAAAGCTGCAGAACTGCTTAAAAAAAGATATGGAATTAAAAAAGGAATTAAAATAAAAATAATCAAAAACATTCCCGTTTCGGCAGGACTTGCCGGAGGAAGCACAGATGCGGCAGCTGTTATTGAGGGGATTAATAAATTATTTTCCCTTAATTTAGATCAAAAAGAGCTGATGGAGCTTGGTAAAACCATAGGAGCCGATGTTCCTTTTTGTATAAAAGGTGGAACTATGCTTTCAGAGGGAATAGGAGAGATATTAACACCCATAGAATCTTTTAATAATGTGAATATAGTTGCTGTTAAACCTAAGGTATCTGTGTCAACAGTCTGGGTTTACAAAAACCTGAATTTAAGTGATATATTAGAAAGACCAAATATTCCACTGATTTTAGAGGCTATAAAGAGAAAAGATATTGAGTATGTGGCAAAAAACATGAAAAATGTACTGGAGACAGTTACTATAAAAAAATACGGAGTTATTGAGGAAATTAAACAAAAGCTTATAGAACTTGGAGCTTTAGGCAGTATGATGAGCGGAAGCGGTCCAACGGTTTTTGGAATATTTGAAAGCAGAGAAAAGGCACGTTTTGCATATGAAAAAATAAAAAATAACAAATGGGAATGTTTTATGGCAGAAACACTATGTGAGGAGATGTAGTATTATGGCAGGCAAACTTTCAAAAATTAATCTTAATGACTATAAACCTTTAAGAGAAGTTGTTTTTAATACATTAAAAGAAGCTATTATTTCAGGAGAACTAAAACCAGGAGAGCGTTTGATGGAGGTTAAGCTGGCAGAAAAAATGGGAGTCAGCCGCACACCAGTAAGAGAAGCTATTAGAAAACTGGAATTGGATGGTTTAGTTGAGATGCTGCCTAGAAAAGGTGCCCATGTAGCAGAGCTTTCTGTTAAAAATATTATGGACGTTTTAGAGGTACGTGCTTCCCTAGATGGTCTTGCTACTTCTCTTGCTGCCGAAAGAATAAAAGATGAAGAAATAAAAAATTTGGAGCAAATTCTTTCTCAGTTTAAGTCTTATGCAGAAAAAGATAATTTGCAGGGAACAATAAAAAAAGATGTTGAGTTTCATGATTTAATTTATAGTGCTTCAAGAAATGATAAACTTATTCAAATTGCATGTAAGTTAAGAGAACAGATTCAGTGGTTTAGGGTTATATACTTAAAAGATTACAGCAGACATGAGGCTTTAATTAAAGAGCATCAGGACATATACGAAGCAATTTCAAGAAGAAACGGGGAGCAGGCAAGGATTTACGCACAAAAGCATATAAAAAAACAACAGGAGAATATTATTAAAACTCTCAAAAACATTAAAGGAAAAGAGACTAAGTGATATATTATTTTAATATTTGAGTCAAGAAGGGGAAAGTATGTTAAACACAATAATTTTAGCAGGCTCACAATCTGACGAAAGTTGGAGTGGATTTAAAAATAAATGCCTTATTGAAATTAATAAAAAAACATTAATTGAATATGTCATTGATGCATTAAAAAGTGCTGATGGTATAGGAAAAATAGTTGTTGTGGGACCTAAAGATGATATAGCAGATGCTATTTTGGGAAAAGTTGATGATATAATAGATGCAAAGGGTTCAATTGTTGAAAATCTTATGAAAGGGATAAGTTATTTTAATTCAGATGAGCATTTATTAGTATGTACTGCTGACATTCCTTTGATAACGCCGGATACAATAAACGACTTTGTAAATAAATGCAAAGAATCAAAAGGGGATTTTTGCTACCCGGTGGTTGAAAAATCTCTTAACGTTAAATTGTACCCTGAAATGGAAAGAACCTATGTGAAAGTAAAAGAGGGAACATTTACAGGAGGGAATATTGTTTATATTAAGTCATCTGTTATCCAATCTTCCCTTTCTTTAATTGAAAAGCTTGTGGATTATAGAAAAAGCCCTTTTAAAATGGCGCGTGTATTTGGTTTTTGGTTTTTTATAAAGTTGTTGCTGGGAAGGTTATCCATAGAAGATGCGGAGAAGAAAGTATTTAATATTTTAAATATAAAAGCAAAATGTATAATTTCAGAACATCCGGAAATAGCAAATGATGTTGATAAATTAAGTGATGTAATTATTGTAAATGCCCACCTTAGTAAATAAAGTATCATGTTTTAATAAATAGAAATAGTATTTGTTTTTAGATAAAAGTAAAGAATAAAGGTGCAGTATATTAAATTTTCTGCACTTTTATTCTTTTAGATAATAGAAATTACAAAACTTCATAGCCCATTTGGGATATATGTTTTTTTATTTCCTCAGGACTAATGTCAGAAGGATTGTATTCCACTTTAAGCTGTTGGCTTTTTAAATCAACTGATGAATTGGTAACGCCTTTTAGTTCCTGGACATTTTCTTGTATTTTATCGGAACATGCACCGCATGAAAGTGTAGGAATATTAAAATCCACCGTTTCCATAAGAAACCTCCTATACTGTTTTTAAATACACATTTTATTATTCACTTTAGAGATTGAAAAAATGTATAAAGAATAAACAAGCAATAAATGAAACAGTTATCAATTGCAACAATTACTATTGATATGGATGGTAAGTATGATAAAATAGAAATTAAATTATTTAAATTATTTTGGCAGGAGGTTAAACAAGGAAACATTTTGTTTTTTTGTTTTATTATATTATGTGGTACGATAAATTTTTAAATATATATAAAGCGGGAATATCCCATGAATTTATTCTTTATTTTAATATAAGAGATGTTGTTGATAATTATAGATTTATTGACAGGTACATCTATGAGGAATTTATTAAAAGCAGAAATTTTTCCATTGTGGCATTTTACGACATATCCAAAGGATTGACTTTTTTAGAACCTGAAATGGAAAGGGAATTTAATAAAATCACCTTTAATGTGGTAAAAGATTCCATGCACGCAATGCCTTCTAAATTGTTTTATTATATCGACATGGCACTAAAAGATACAAAAATGGCTTTATTTATAGATCATGTGGAAAAAATAATACCATCAGGTGATGTGGCATCAATGTCTATTGAAGAGAGAATGGCTCTTATTTGGTTATGTGAGTGGTCAAACAGCTCAAAAATATCTTCTGTGGGAAGCACCATATTTTTAATGGCAAACACCCTTGCTGAAGTAAATAGCGAAGTGCTAAAATCAGCTTACAGGGTAGAACCTATACTGGTAGAACTTCCTGGCGAACAGGAGAGGATGGAGTACATACACTACCTTTTAAAGGATAAAAGTGTTAAGATGGATATTAGTGTTAGTGATTTTGCAAAACTGTCCTCTGGACTTAGCAAAAAGGCAATAAAAGATATAAAGCTTAAATCTGAAGCGGAAGATGTGCCTATAAGTTTTGAATTTATTAAAGAAAAAAAGCACTCTGTCTTAAAAAAGGAATATGGGGATGTATTAGAATTTATTTATCCGGAGATAGGGTTTGACGATATAGGAGGAATGGAAAAGGCCAAAAACTATCTTTTAAAAAATATTGTTGAACCTATTAGAAAAGGTGATTTGAGAAGAGTTCCTATGGGAATACTTTTGTGTGGACCTTCTGGTACAGGGAAAACACTTTTGGTAAATGCCTTGGCAAAGTCTAGCGGATTCAATTGTGTCAAAATAGATATGTCCAGAATATTAGGACAGTATGTTGGTGAAAGTGAGAAAAATTTCAAAAAGTGCCTTTTAGGTGCACAATCACAAGAACCGGTGATAGTTTTTGTTGATGAGATAGACACTGTTTTTACAAGAGGAGAGAGCGGCGATAGCGGGGTTAGCAGAAATATTTTTAATGAATTTTTGCAATTTACCAGTAATACAAATAATAGAGGCAAAGTTATATTTATTGCAGCAACCAACAGACCGGATCTTTTAGATGCGGCATTAAAAAGAGCGGGAAGGTTTGATAAAAAAATACCCATACTATTACCTGGGGAAAAAGAAAGAGCTGAAATATTTAAGATAATTATCAAAAAATATGGATTTGATACCGATGTGGAGGATTTTTCTTCTTTTGCAAAGAAAACGGAGAATTACACAGGGGCAGAAATTGAAACAGTTGTGAGAAAAGCTTATGAGATAGCAAATGAGGAAGATATTGAAGGCAATGTACTTACAGAGCAGGTGCTAAAAGAAGCTTTAATGCGGATAAGACCAAGTACCCAGCAGGTAGAATTTATGACTATGCTGGCAATTGAAGAGTGCGATGACAAGGATTTACTTCCCGAAAAATATAAGAATCTATTAGATGACAGGAGTAATTAATTAGTCAGGTACAAAAGTTTTAAATAAATTTACTATTTACAAAGACCAACATTTATTATAAATTAATGAATAGTAAGAACTATTCTTAAGGAGGAGCATATATGGGTTTTTTTAGCAGACTAGGAACTATGATAAGAGGCTTTTTTGGAAGTTTGTTAGGAGGTTTAGAGGAAAATAATCCCAACCTTTTATTTGAAGATATAAAAAATCAAATAAAAAAAGCACGTAAGGAAGCTGAGCAGCAGATAATAGAAATTCAGACAAATGCAGAGCTTATAAAAATTGAAATGAAAAGTGCAGAAAAAAACTTAGATGCGGTAAGAGCAAGGATAGAAGCTGCAAAAAGGCAAGGAGATAGAGAACTTTTAATAGAATTGCTTATGCATGAAGAAGAGTATCAAACTGTATATGAAACCCATAAGGCTACTCATGATAATGCTATGAAAGAAGTTGAAGCAATACGGGAAAACTACAAAGTCTTTGAATCTGAAATGAATTCAAAACTAAATGAATTGAAAACTTTAAAGACTCAGGAAAAAATGGCAAAATTAAAGGAAAATATAAATACTGTCAATGCAAAGTATGCATCTAAAAACAATAAAATTGGAAATATAAATGAGAATATGGATAGAGCAAGAGAGATAGTTAATAAAAAGATTGCCAGGGCAAATGCTGTGGAAAGCCTTAATGATTCTAATATAGATATGAAGTTGAAGAAATTGGACTTAAATTCTGCCCGTGAAAGAGCAAAGGCCAGGGCAGAGGCTATGTTAAGCGGAGATGGTGGATTTGAAGTAAAAGAAAAGGCAGAAAACAAGGGGATAAACCTTAATAAGAATCAGTAAGTTTATAAAGCAAGTATTTATTATTAAAGCAAGGGTTGTAGGTAAATGAAGTTTAAATTATTTATTAGTTCATTATTTAGCACCAGGAATATTGGGATATTTTCTATACTTGTAGCTTCACTATTAGCAGTTAATAACGTCAGGGAAGAGTTGTTTCTTCCCCTTAGTGCTGTTGCTATTGCTGTGTATATAGGTTTGGTAATTCAAAGCTTTACCAGCAAAAAATTTCAAGAGAGATTCATTGCTAAAATGAAGCATAAAAACATAAAAAAACTAGACAAGGCATGTACAGTATTAGCAGATGATGCAAGAAAATATACAAATGCAGCCTACTATAAAAAACTGCGTTCTATTATGAATGACAAAAATGAAATAATGAAGTCATATTACAAAGAGGGACCAAATTTTATAAATGAAAAGATAACAGAAAAAGCTCTGGATTTAGTGATTTCATATATAAAACTTTTAAAAAGTTTTTGTATAAGAACCAAAGAACTTAACGCCATAGATGTAAAACCAGTGCAAGAAAAAATAGCAAAAAACACCAGAAAACTAAATTTTATAAATGACCCAAAAGTACGTGAAAATATGGAAATGATAATTGAAATGGATGAAAAAATATTATCCAGATTAAAAGATGAAAAGTTGAATTTAGAAAGAATAGATACCCGCCTTGATTATATAAAAAGCACGGTATATATGTTAAAACAGCAAATAAATTTGAAGCTTGGATCTGAAGAAGATCTTTTGGAAAAAATAGAAAGTGCTGTAAACGAAGCTGTTGCCCTTGAGAATGTTTTGGATGAAAGAAATAAAAAGAGAATTAAAATTTAGTGGTTAAATATTTAAGATGGTTCTGGTGGTTAGAATGATTTATGTTAGAAAAAAAGTAATATTAATAATGGCTATTTTTTTAATTCAATTTTTAATTGTATCTTGTATTCAAAAGCCAGAGAGCAATGAATTGGAAATTGAAATAGATGAGGCTTATTATGAAAATAAAGCAGTTGTAATTGGCACAGTGGCAGATGTTTTTAAAGATACTGATTTATCCTCTGAAAGATTAACCCAGGCGCTGTTTAATCAGGAAGTTACCGTTCTTGGAAGTGAAGGTGGATGGTCTGAAGTTAAAGCAGCTGATGGGCATATTGGCTGGGTTAGGACAAAGAGTATAGATGAAAACTGCAAAAGTATAATGAAAGAACTTTACAAAGACAGAGTTGTGGTTACAGGAAAAACAAAAAAAATTCTTGATAAGCCAGAAGGCAAAGTTACAGTAAAGGATGTGGTGATGGGCACCGAACTTTACATACTAAGTGTGAAGGAAAATTATTATGAAGTGGCTTTGCCCAAAGGTACTACTGGTTGGATTGAAAGGAAAGATACAATTGTAGTGCCTGCTAAACAGTCAATACCAAAGACATCCGGCAAGGATTTGGCTTCTACCGCTAATAAGTTTGTCAATACTTCCTATCTTTCTGGAGGAATCAGTACATGGGAGGGCATAGATTCCACAGGTCTTGTGTACATATGCTGCAAAATAAACGGTATTGAATTTTCAAAAGAAGATCTTTTGGATTATTATAATTTTAAAGGAAAAGACATAAATGTTCAGGATATTAAACCAGGGGATTTGGTTTTCTTAAATGATGGTAAAGACTTAGAAAAAGTTTTTGAGGTTGGTATTTTTATTGAAGAAAATCAATTTGTTTATGCCAGCAAATCTGAGGGAGTTATTGTAGACTATATACAAAATGAAAAATTTCAAAACAATTTGATAGGTATAAAAAGAATATTTGATTCTGGCGTCATGTCAGAATAAATTATTTAAAGTACGTTAGTCTTTTTAGAAAGCCTTTCCATTAAATTAAGTATGTTTTTGCCAGAGCAAGGGGTGGAAAGCTTTCTGGTCATTTGTTTCATTTGTTGAAATCTTAAGTGATTGTCTATTGTCTGACAAAAAATATTTTCTATATCATCATTTTTAGAAATGATTATTCCAGCACCTGAAGTTACAAGAAATTTTGCATTTCTCTCTTCCTGACCGGGTATGGGGGAAATTATAAACATAGGAAGCTCCTTTATAAGGGCTTCTGATATAGTCATGCCCCCAGGCTTAGTTACAAGAATATCTGCTGCATCCATAAGTTTAGAAATATTATTTGTATACCCTAAAATTTGCACCTTTTTATTAAAAGAATAAGAAATTTTTTTAAGCCTTTTTTCAAGTTTTTTATTTTTTCCACATATGACGATTAACTGCATTTCTCTAAAACATTTTCCAAAGTTTACAAAAGTACTTTCTAAATTTCCATAACCCAAACTTCCGCCCATAATGAGAACGGTAAATTTATCCTCTAAGGATAACTCTTTTCTTGCCAAAGCTTTTTTCTCTTTGTTTAAAAAAACTTGTGAAACTGGCACACCATATGAGAATATTCTTTCTTTTGGAATTCCGCACCGTACCATGTCCTGCTTTATATAATCATGTCCCACTATAAAAGCTTCAATGTTTTTGTGAAACCACAAAGGGTGATTTACATAATCTGTCAAAATTGCAATTGTTGGTGTAGAAATTTTATTTTCTTTTTTTAAATAAGAAACCATCTGCAGTGGAAAGGGATGGGTACACACTATAACAGAGGGATTAAATTCTTTAATTAGTCTTTCTATTTTAGGTGACAGCATGATATTCATAATATTACTCAGTTTATTTAAAATTTTTATGTATTCAGATAAATTATATAGTTTTCCGTATAATTGGGGTTTGATTTTTATTGTTTTTAAGTATCCATCCACAATGATTTTATGTGCCAAAGGGTTTATATATTTAAAAGTATCCACAATTATATTTTTAGAATGAGGATATTTTTTTTCCACATATTCTTTTAAGGCATAGGCAGCTTTTAAATGTCCTGCCCCCATTGATATTGACAAAAACAAAACGTCCATAAAGCACCTCAACAGGTAATTTAATTTTATTTTTTATATATTATGTAGTTATTATTTAGCGAAAAAGTCAATGTTATACCATTAAATAAAATAGCATTTTAAGATGGTGAATATTTTTTATAAAAAAACAAAAAATAGCTTTAAATGTAGATTATTTAGCTTATTTTCATCCATAATTTGTTACTCAACACATATGAATTAATTGAATTTAGAAAGGAGAGATAATTTGAAAAAAATTAAAATACTAATTGCTTTTATTGTTATTTTTTCCATTGCAGCACCCCTGTATTTTGGAGGAAAAAGTTTTATCCCCCCCATTGTGAACAATTTAGATGTTGGAGAAGTGTATGCTATGGGTGATTCTATCAGGGACGAGCAGCTTATAGCCAGAGCAATTAATGGAGAGGCAAGGGGGGAACCCTATGAAGGTCAGGTTGCTGTTGGAGCAGTTATTTTAAACAGAGTAAAAGATCCAAGATTCCCAAATACCATAGCCGGAGTTATTTACCAGCCTTCTGCCTTTACAGCAGTGACAGACGGTCAGATAAATGTACCAATTGATCCTAATTCAACTGTCTTAAAAGCGGCAAGAGATGCACTTAACGGATGGGATCCTACAAATGGATGTGTGTATTACTGGAATCCGGAAACTGCAACTAGCAAATGGATTTGGAGCAGAACCATTGTAAAAAAAATAGGAAAGCATAATTTTGGAAAGTAAAAATAGGAGGTGTAAATTTGAGCATTAGAGATAAGCTAAAGGATTTTAAAAACAGGTTGTCAGACAGGAAAATGTATACCATTACAATTGTGGCGTTGGCGTTGGTTGCAGCATGGGGTATGTATCAATACAGGAACACAGCAAATTTGCGTCAGGAACTGGACAATCAGTACAATCGTTCTTTTTATGAAATGGTTGGATATGTGGATAATGTGCAGACATTATTGATAAAATCTCTTATAACATCCACACCAAATGCAACTGCAACAACTATGCAGGAAGCTTGGAGACAGGCAAATATGGCACAGGCAAATTTGGGGCAATTGCCCATTTCACAGCATGTTTTAGCAAACACAGCCAAGTTTTTATCTCAGGTAGGGGACTTAGCCTATTCAATAAATCACAAAAATATGGAAGGGGAAAATTTAGACGAAAAACACTACAAAATGATAGAAGATCTTCATGGTTATGCAGAATCCTTAAATAAAAACTTAAATGATTTGCAAAACCAAATTTCCACAGGAAGACTAAAGTGGGGTGAGTTAAATAAAAAAGGGACTCCCTTGTTTCAAAGGACTTCTAATGAAATGCCCAAAGAACAATTTGAAAATATAGACAAGACTTTTGTAGACTACCCTACTCTTATTTATGATGGACCTTTTTCTGATCATTTGACCCAAATTAAGCCAAAAGGTCTTACTGGTGAAACATTAGACCAGGAGGAGGCAAAAGAACATGTTATTAAATTTTTTGGGAAAGACAAAGTAGAAAGCGTTAATGAGGTGGGGAAAAACGACAATTCTGATATAAAGACATATAGCTATAATGTTGTATTTAAAAATGCTTCAAAAGATGATATTGCCTCTATAGATGTCACTCAAAAGGGTGGACATATACTCTGGATGCTTCGCAACAGGGAAACAGGGGAAGAGACAATAGATATAGACAAGGCAAAGGAACTTGGTAAAAAGTTTTTAGAAGAGAGAGGTTATAAAGGAATGGTAGACACCTATTACTTAAAGGAAGATGGAACAGCTACCATAAATTATGCCTATAAGCAGGAAGATGTAACTATATATCCAGATCTTATTAAAGTGAAAATAGCATTAGATAATGGTGATATTGTAGGTTTTGAAAGCAAAGGATATCTTTATTCCCACAGCGAAAGAAACATACCTGAACCTAAAATAACTTTAGAAGAAGCAAGGGATATGATTGGAGATAGAATGGAGATAATTAGCTCAGGTCTTGCAATTATACCTACAGATTATAAAACTGAGTTGTTCACCTATGAGTTTAAAGGAAAATTAAATGATAAGGATTTTCTTGTATATATTAATGCAGAGACAGGCAAGGAAGAGAAAATTTTAATGATAGTGGATACTCCAAATGGAATATTAACCATGTAGGTTAATGTATAGTAAAATATACAGCAAAACTCAAAGATAAAATTTGTATAAATTTATATAAAAATAATCAAATGTATAAGTCAAATGTACAAACCAAAAGATATAAATAAATTTAAAGGTATATAAGCTTCGGATGAGGAATATAACTTTATCTGAAGCTTATAATATCTTATTTTAAAAATTTAAAAGAAAATCAATGTATAAATAGAAGTTTAAAAATGATATAATAGATAAAAATATGCATTTAAAAAAACAAAAAGTTCCAATGTATTTACTATAAATAAAAAAATGTGAGGTATTAACTATGGAAAAAGATTTTAAAAATCCAAGTCTTATTCATGCAGGAGCACTATATTCTATTTGTGCGTGTTTGTTCTTTTTTGCAAGTACATACCTTCAGAAATTGGGCTTTTATACAGGAAATTTAATTGTCCAATTTATAGTAATATTACTCCCGCCTGTTTTATTTCTGGTTTTATTTAAATTTGATGTGAAGAAAGTATTGAGATTAAATAAAATTAAATTAAAAACATTTTTTATAATATTTTTTCTTATTACATCTGCAATGCCTTTAGTGGGTGTATTTAATATTTTAAACCACCTTCTGGTTAAAACAATTTTTGGAAAAGTCCAATTATTTCAAATTCCAGTAGAAGATAATTTACCCAGTGTTTTAATAAGTTTTTTTATTGTAGGTGTAGCAGCGGGAATTTGTGAGGAAGTGCTTTTTAGAGGAGTTATTCAAAGAGGTCTTGAAAGATATGGGATTAAAAAGGCCATTATAATTACAGCTCTGCTTTTTGGATTAATGCATCTTGATTTTCAAAGGCTTTTTGGAACTTTTCTTTTAGGTGCTTTAATAGGGTTTATTGTTTACAGAACAAATTCTCTGTATGGTGGTATCTTTGCTCACTTTGCAAATAACTCTATAGCTCTTCTTTTAACTTTATTTTCATTAAAGGCAGAAGAGTTTTTAGAAGGCAGGGGAGTAAGCAGCGGAACAGATACAGATATTTTTTCCCAACTTGAAAATATGCCTTTTGAAAACATGCCTATAGATGTATCTGCAGTTAAATTAATTGGTATTATAATTGGATTTTTAATGGTTATTGTGTTTTTTGGCGCAATTTTTGGATTTTCCATGTATCTGTTTATTAGAAATACATCAGAAACAAAAGTTGATATTGTAGAAGAGAAAGAACCTATAAAGCCAATGGATATTGTGGTTTTTGTTCCTGGACTTTTGATAGTTATAATTACTTATATCATCCAAGGATATGGATTTATATTTTCAAGTTAAGCTATTTTAAGTTATTACTGTCTTCTGAAAGTTTTTTTAACACACGTATGTCTTGACCGGCAAACTTAAATAAATCAAATCCACCTATTATTCTTGAAACAACCCTTTCCCCATAGTATTGGTTTAGTTTATTAATTCCGATATTTGTGGAAATAATGGTTTTACATGGGCGATGGATATTGTTTTCCTGGCGTATATTTATAATATTTAAAAGCTCTGCATATCTTGCAGCAGTTTGAGATTCTGTACCTAAGTCATCTATTATTAAAAGTTCTACATTGTATATGCTTTTATATACAGTATCCTCTTCAAAAACTTCTCCCCTTTGAAATTTTAAATTATGCTGGTTTATGGTGTTGAAAAGAGAGGGAGAGGACTGATATAAAACAGTTCTTCCTCTTTCTAAAAGCTCTTTTGCAATGCAATTTATCATAAAGGTTTTTCCAACACCAGTGGGACCGCTGAAGAAAAGATTTTTTTCTTCAGGATTGTCTATATTATCAATAAAAGAAAGAGCCCGGGATTTAATTTTTAATATATTTTCCCGAGGTGTTATTTTAATTCCGTATTTAGATTGGTCAACGGCATCTGGATAATAATTCTCATTAAAGTGAGAAAAATTTTCTTTGTCTAAAAGCTTTAAATTTGACTGACTAAATAAATTGTCAATATATTGCTGTTTAAAGCAAAAACACTTTTTAGTACCATTTGAACCCACAGTAAAACCTGTATCCTGACATTTCTCACAGTAAAACTGCAGTTCCAGATAATCAGGGTCATTAAAATGTTTTTCAAGGAGCTGCTTTTTTTCCTGTTTAAGATCGGAAATTTTTTTAAACAATTGGTCTATAGCTTTATCAGAAGGTACAGATTTTTGAAGTATCATTTTAGTATACTTGATACCACAACTCTTTATTTGTTTGTCAATTTCTTCAATGAGAGGAACTTTAGAATAGGCTAAAGTTCTCCTTTTTAAAAGTAATTCATGTGCTTTTCTTTGTCTGCTTTCATACTCTGATTTAATCAGGTTGTATACATTTTTGCCCATATTACCTCCTGAATTTTAAGCATTTTCATAAAGGCTTTCAAGGTATCCATCATCATATTGACGCTGTTCAAAATTCTCTTTTTGAGGCACAGCTGCAGATACTTTAGCATTTTTAGCGGATGACTTTTTCCTGTTGGCATCATATATAAGAATTTCTTCTTTAGTTTTTAATTCATTTTTGTACCAATCGGTTATAATGCTGTGTATGTAATTAAAATTAGGGTTGGTTTTTGAAGTAGTCTTTTTAAGTGCTAATTCTATAATTTCAAAAGAGTACTTATAATCCATCACCCAGGTTTCAACATATTTTTCTTCATATTCTGTAAGATTTC
The DNA here is from genome assembly GCA_012517995.1 of Clostridium sp. Lineage (GTDB taxonomy): Bacteria > Bacillota > Clostridia > Acetivibrionales > Acetivibrionaceae > Herbivorax. The sequence continues at coordinate 10,673 of JAAYTS010000002.1, read as the reverse complement.
TATTTAGTTTTAGTTTTTTAACTATGGATTTTCTCACATCTTTAAACTTTTCGTATTCAATAGAGTAGTTATCTAAGTCAAAAGAATTTTTTATATTTCTGCTTTTCCAGCTTTCTGCAACCTTTTCTATATAAGGTTTTGACAAGCCCTTTTGATCAAAGCAATATTGAAAAAGTGCCAGCATTACATCTTCGTCAAATCTAAACCTGTCAAACCAGGCGTCTATGTCGGTGTACCAGGAGGGAGACATAACCCCTTGGAAAAAAGTATTATTTATTGTAGATATAATTTCGTTGCGCTTTTTATTTTTTTCACTATTTTTAATTGCTTCCTGGGGAGTGGATGTAGTTTTTAAACGGTACATTTTTTTAATTTCTTTTTCTTTTAAATCATGAAGGTAAAGACCGTTTTCTTTCCACAACAATACTCCCATATTGTCAAGGCAGGCAAAAGATTGCTTAACTGCTGCTATATCCATATTAAGGTTTTTGGCAAATTCTTCTGTGGAAGCTTTTTTATTGTGCTTACTTAAAAACAAACAATACAAATATACCTTTACAGAGTTTGAATCCATTAAAGGCATATATTCAGTAATAAAAATATCCGGTACCAATGTATCCGAATATAAAATTGATTTGTAAGAATCGAATAACATTTAAAACTCAATCCCTTCTTTGTTTTTGGGAAAATATTCTTATGCAGTGCATAAATATTATATCACATAAGTTTGGTATATTACAGGAATAATAAAACTTATATAAAGTATTCTTAGGAAAAAATCTAGGAATTAAACCTCTTTTTATTATATATCTTAAGTAATCTAATAATTTTTAAAGTAGAAAAATACAGTTGATTTTTTTTTGTTTTTATATTACTATATTAGATATTGATTAAAAATTTAAATAATTATTAATAATTTTGCATGTGCCCATAGCTCAATTGGATAGAGTGCTTGACTACGGATCAAGAGGTTGAGGGTTCGACTCCTTCTGGGCACGCCAAAAATTCCAGGACTTAAGATTTCTGGAATTTTATTTTTTTTACATAATTTAAAATATATTTTCAAAATGCATAAAATATTATAATTTGGGAAAAATATTTTTGTAGATATAGAAGGAATTTTTAAAAATATCTAGAATAGATATTTAAATGGATGGTGGGAGAGTTTTGATAAGGGTTCTAGAACAAAAAACTCCTTCTATTCTACCAAAGTAAAAATATTGCATATTATAGGTAAAAATAATCCGTTGCATATTAGCATGGAAGTGCTTATAATTATGTAGTAAAAAAATACACACAGGGGGAATCTAAGAATGAAGAAAAAATTAGTAAGTTTATTAGCATGTATTATGGTTATAGCACTTGTTTTTGCTGGTTGTGGTGGCAGAGGTGGAGACAGTAATGTAGACCCAACTGAAGCACCAGATACAAATAATGAGGACCCAGTGGATGAAGGCAACAGTACTGGGGAAGAGATTGAGTTAGTTATGTGGAGTATTGCAACTGAAAGTGATGCATTTCACAATGCATACACTAAAGCAATTGCAGATTTTGAAGCTGCAAACCCAGGTGTTAAAATTAAGCATGAGACTTTCGAAAACCAGTCTTACAAAACAACTATTGCAACATCAGTTACAGGAAATGACCTTCCTGACATATTTTACACTTGGGGTGGAGGATTTTCCGCACCATTTGTAGACTCAGGTAATGTGTTAGCTCTTGATGAGTATTTTACTGACGAGTATAAATCTCAAATAAACGATGCAGCATTAACTTACCAAACATATAATGGAAAAGTATACGGTGTAACTTATACAACTCCTATTTCATCATTGTTCTATAACAAAAAAATATTTGAGCAAAATGGAGTTGAAGCTCCAACTACATTTGATGAACTTGTTGAAGTATGTCAAAAACTTAAAGCAAATGGAGTTACTCCAATTGGAATAAGTGCAAAAGATACTTGGGTTCTTGCTATGACTCATGACAACTTAGTTTTAAAATCAGTTGGGCATGATAAGGTAGTATCAACATTAACACGTTCAGGGGGAACTTATGAAGGCTCTGATTTTGTTCAAGCATCAGCTAATTTTAGAAAGTTAGTTGAGATAGGTGCATTTGTTGATGGTGCAGCAGGAATGACAAATGACGAAGCTAGTGCTGAGTTTTATGCAGGAAGAGTTGCAATGTTTGTAACAGGAAGCTGGATGGCAGGTTCTATTCAGCAGGATGCAGAAAATCCAGAGGATTTTGATGCGGTTCCATATCCTGTAGCAGGAAGCAATGCAGCAGGAACTGATTTCATGGGTGGTGCAGCTGATACACTTATGGTAAGTAAATCTTCAAAACATCCAGAACTTGCAGCAAAAGCAGCAATAGAAATGGCAAGAAGTATATCTAAGTACTCATACCTTGACGGTGCAGGACTTCCTGTATGGGAAGTAAATTATGATGACAGTAACGTAAATCCACTTACTAGAAAACTTGCAAGTTTTGTAGAAGGTGCTACATCTTTCACACTTTGGTTTGATACACTTATGGAGCCAGAGTACAAGGATACTTATCTAAACTTATTAGAACAATTGTATTTTGGTCAAATCACACCAGAGGATTTTGTAAATGGAATGAAGGAAAACCTTGGAAAAGACGTTAATTAAATGCTGAATGGATGAGTAGTAACCTCATTACAATGTATCTTAGTAGTATCTTAGTGATAGTTGCAAAAAGCAGCTTGCTAGGGTAAATAGAGAAACTATATTTTCTCAAGAAGTGAAAGTTTTTTGAGAAAATTAAGACATCAAAACCTTTCGAGCAAATGCACATATATTCAGTATTTGTTAAGAAAGGTTTTGATTGTTTTTGAAGGAGTAAGTTAAATAGGAGGGGTCAAAAGATGGACTCTGTGAGAAAAAATAAGTTAGCTATATTTTTATTTATATTTCCCGCAGCAATACTATTCTTTACTGTAATCATTATACCAATTTTTATGTCAGTATATTATAGTTTTTTTGACTATGGTGTTGCAAAAAAAATATTTATAGGGCTGGGAAACTATAAAGAATTATTTACAAATACCAATTTAAAATTTACTAGTTCAATTGTAAATGCGCTGATTTTGGCGGTATTATCTGTTTTTATTCAATTGCCAATTTCCCTTGGTCTGGCTTTACTGCTAGCAAGAGGAATAAAAGGGGAGAGGTTTTTTTTAGGGGTATTTTTCCTGCCTGTGTTGTTATCAACAGTTGTTGTAGGTCAACTTTGGAAAAAAATCTATTTTCCTTCATATGGTATTTTAAATTTTCTCTTAAACTCAATAGGGTTAGAAAATATGACAAGAGATTGGCTTGGGGATCCTAAAATTGCATTAATTGCAGTGTTTATTCCACTGCTTTGGCAATATGTGGGTTATCACATGCTTTTAATGTATGCAGGAATAAAGTCAATATCACCGGAATTAAGAGAAGCTGCTCAAATAGATGGAGCAACTGAGGGACAGGTGTCAAGACATATTATAATCCCAATGCTTAAGCCAATTATCAGAGTCTCTTTAATTTTTGCAGTAACAGGTTCTTTAAAGGCTTTTGACTTAATATATGTATTGACAGGAGGAGGACCATTAAGAGCTAGCCAGGTGCCTGCTACATTAATGGTTGAACAGGCTTTTAGCAGTTACCGGTTTGGATTTGGAAGTTCAATAGCTGTTTGGATAATTTTCTTATGTTTCTTTTTTGCATTGCTTATAAAAGCCGGTATAAGAACGGAGGAGATGTAAATGAGTAAATTTAAGGAGTATATGAATAAATTTAAAATAAAAACGATATTTACCTATATTATATTAGGTATATGGGCAATTATAAACTTATTCCCCTTATACTGGTTGTTTACTTTTTCCCTAAAGAGCAACAAAGAGATTTTTGGAGGAAATGTAATAGGTCTTCCAAAAGAGTGGATGTGGTCAAACTTTCATAGGGCTTTGACAATAGGTAGGGTAGGTAGATATTTCTTAAACAGTGTAATTGTAACGGGAATAACCATATTATTAACGGTGATTTTTGCAGCAATGGCTACTTATGCATTGACAAGACTTGTGTGGAAGGGAAGAAAAACATTTAACAATGTTTTCATGTTAGGATTGACAATTCCAATTCATGCAGCGATTTTGCCTATTTTTCTTGTATTGAGTAAGTTAAAAATGCTAAGTTCCTATCAGGCTTTGATTGTTCCTTATGTAGGTTTTGCATTATCAATGGCTATTTTAATTTTTAGTGGCTTTATGTCAGGTATTCCAAGAGAGTTAGATGAGGCTGCCTGTATAGATGGGTGCGGCGTATATGGAATATTTTTCAGAATTATATTACCACTTTTAAAACCTGCTATTTCTACAGTGGCTATTTTTACTTATTTGCAAGCGTGGAATGAGTTGATGTTTGCAGTTGTATTTATTAGAGATTCAGACTATAATACACTTACAGTTGGAATTCAGTCCCTTCAAGGTACTTTTTCTACAGAATGGGGACCTATTGGAGCGGCATTACTAATTACTACAGTTCCAACCTTGCTGTTATACGCTTTCATGAGTAAGAAAATTCAACAGAGCCTTATGGCAGGTGCAATTAAAGGTTGATGTGAATATTGGTGCTTCAGGAGGAATTTTTCCTCCTGGAGTTTAATTGTTATATTAATTAACATTTCTAAAAACATATCACTTACAATTCTCTTTTAGTATAAAAATCTATTGAAAAAATAGCGGTTTTTCTTAATGAGTTGACGAATTTTCTTGATAAGTTGAGAAGAAAAAATAAATTTGTTACAATTAAATTATGATTGAAAAGATAAAAAAAATATTTAATTGGTTTAATTTTAAAAAAATAAAAGAAAAATTAATATTTGTATTATTGAAATTAGTATTGACACAAGCCATTATAATTTTTATAGCATATTTAACCATAGGAAAAAATACAGAACAAATTACAATATTTATTTTAGCAGTTTTAATTATATCTGTTATTTCATTGTGCTTAATTGGCGTGTTTTTTTATATGTATATAGTAAAGCCTGTAGAAAGTCTTATGCAATGTATTAATATGCTAAAATCAGAAGAAAATCAATGTATAGAATTATTTGAAAAACAAAGAAAAGAAATATTAAAAGATACTAAAAGATTAGTTGAAGTAGACAAAACTATTGAAGAAATCATATGTAAAGAGAGAAAAATCAAAAAAATGGAATTTGAGACTCTTCAAGAGAGCATAAAACCTCATTTTTTATATAATGCATTAAGTTCTATAGCAGCCATTGCATTGGAAAATTCCGATGAAAAAACCTACAATGCTGTTATGGCTCTTGGGAACTTTTACAAAGGTTTTTTAAGCAGGGGAAGAAAAAAGATTTCTCTTAGAGAAGAAATTGAAATTGTAAAAAATTATTTAGAAATTCAAAAGTTAAGATTTGGCGATATGTTTGAAGCTGAATATGAAATTGACGAGAAATTACTTGATATTACAGTTCCTAAATTGATATTACAGCCTTTAGTTGAAAATAGTTTGTATCATGGTATAAGATTAAAAGGAGAAAAGGGTATTATAAAAATATCTGTTTATAAAAAAGAAGAAAGAGTTCATATAGTTGTTTTTGATACAGGAGTGGGGATGAGTGAAAAACAGCTAAAAGATATAATTAGTGATAAAGGGGGGGAAAAGGGTTTTGGGCTTAAAAGCACAATAAAGAGAATACAATATTATTATAATGATTTGAATTTATATGAAATTACAGCAAAAGAGGGTCTTTACTTTAAAATGGAAATTAAGATTCCAATGTAGGGGGAAATTATATGTATAAAGTAATGATTATTGATGATGAAAGGTCATTCCGAAGCCTGTTAAGAAATATTATAGAGAAAGAAAACGTGGGTGTAGAAGTGGCTGGAGAGGCTGCAGGCAGTATAGAAGCCATTAATACCATTGACGAGATAAAGCCGGATATAGCGTTTGTAGATATAAGAATGCCATTTATGGATGGAATTGAATTTTCAAAAATAGCTATTAAACGGTATCCTGATTTAAAAATAATAGTCTTATCTGCCTTTAGTGATTTTGAGTATGCAAGAGAATGTATAGGAATAGGTGTATGTGAATACTTGTTAAAACCTGTAGGCAGTGAAGAGATAAGAAAAACACTATTAAAAGTGATAAATTATATAGAACTAAAAAAGACATCAGAAGAAAAGCTGTTGAAGGATGATGATTATCAAATGGTTCACAAAAACGACACAGTATGCAAGATAAAAAAATACATAGAAGAAAATTATGTACAGCCGGATTTAAATGTTGCTTCCATTGCCCAAATCTTTGGTTTTAATGCAAGTTATTTAAGTAGATTGTTCAAAGCAGAGACAGATATTAATCTTATTGATTATATTAATGAATGCAGAATGAAAAAAGCAATTGAATATGCAAAGAAGGGAACTTTGATGTATATAACTGCAAAAAATGTTGGAATTCCCGACCCAAACTATTTTGGAAAATGTTTTAAAAAATATACCAACAAGAACTATTCTGAATTTAAAAAATATAAAGATGCAAAGTAAACTTCCTTTAGTATAATTTAATAATTTTTAAAACAAAAACCGGGATAGAACAAATATGTTATCCCGGTTTTTAATTACAAGAAGGAGTTGTCATTTATCCATTTTAAAGAGAATTAAATGCCTCCTGAGTTATATAGATTTTCAATAAATGATATGTTATTTGAGTTAAGGTCTATTTTGTATAAATCATACTTTTCCTGACCTGCTTTTCTTTCAGTTAGTATATAATAGATAAAATCTCCATCATATACAAAACCATTTAAATATAAGCTTACTGGGGTTTCTGATTCTGTATCAGGAATATGTTCGCCTATTAAATTAAGTACATCATTAGCTTTACTTACTGAGAATATTCTAATAATTTTTGGTTGTTCAATACTTTGGGTATCAAAATACAGTGTATCATTTATAAAATATTTTGAGTTTTTAACAACTGTATTAGGATAATCAATGCTCAAAAGTGAGTCTAGCTCAGATTGATTATAAGGATAATTTAATGTAAATTTGCTATGATAATTATCATTGGATAATTTTGCATCATCTTTGCCGTCTATGGAAACTGCAACGTAATTTGTTTCAAAAGAACCTGTAGCCTCACCACGGTCGTTTGTATTACCATCTGGTATAAAAATTATTGGGCGGTAAAGTATCACATCATTAACTACAAGCATTGAATTAATTCTTTGGCATTCGAAAGTATGAATTTCTTTTTTCTTACCACCATCAAAAGACATTTTGATAATTTGATGTTTTGCATTACGGTTAGTTCTGGTATCATCTGTAATATCAGTTCTGGAATAATATAATTCACCTTTATATACGTTTATATTGGATATTTTTCCTGTGTCCAACTCAACTTTGCCAGAGCCGTCTTTATTTACTCTGTATAAACCTTTGCTGTCAGCATAGAAAAGGTACTGGTCTGATACTCCTAAAATTTGAGAGTTGGATGCGTTTTTAATATCATTGTCAACAACAAAAGACTCATCTAGTTTTTCCATTAACTTAGAGGATATCTTTCCATCACCAGAACCATTAGATGACGGACGTGAAGCTAATTTTATAGCAAAAACAAGAATAAGAATAATAACAGCAATAGATACTACAGTTAATATAATTTTTTTTGGTTCTTTATTGTTGGTATTTGGGTTTGAGTTTCCAAATAATGGCACTTCGTTATTCATTACTAGACCTCCTGGTAAAATTCTTTTGTTTTTTTAAAAAATCTTATAAATACATATTATTGTTGAAAAAACAACAATAAATTTTATACTAAGTTATTATAACATAAAAACAAGTAACAGTGTATAGCTTTTATTTAACAATTTTAAATAATTGTACTTTAATTTATACAAAATTAATAAAAATTTAATGTTTAAGTTTTTATAAAAATATGTTATCATATAAAATATCGGATTTTAGATAAGAATTTATTATAAGTGGAGGGAAATTCGGTGAAAAAGATATTTATTATTACATTATTATTTTGCATTGTTTTAATTGGTTGTTCTACAGAATTAACAGAAAATTATGTTTTAGAAGAAAAGGTTGAGAAGGTTCCTTCAGGAGACTCTGAATCAACAATACGTTATCCTGTTATAAAAGATTTAGTTAGTAAAAAGGTAGAAAAAAAGATAAATGACGATATAAATGAAAGAATAGATGGATTTAAAAGAGGACTTGAAGAGTTTAAGCAAATTCCGGATATGGAAAACGACACTATAGATGTAACATATGAAACTACTTATAAATCAAAGGAAATATTAAGTATAAAGTTTGAGCTTGTATCTCATATGGTGACTTTAGGAATAGAGGACCATGTGATTATAGGAAAGAATTATGATTTAAAAACAGGCGAAATTTTAAAATTACAAGACATTCTAAAAGGAGATTATACAAACGAAATAAATGCAAAGTTAGAAGCTATGTTTTCTGAATTAGATGTTGAGGCGGTAAAAAAATTTGAGGGAATTAGCGAAAATACAGGATTTTATATAAAAGACAACAGTTTAGTATTTTTCTTTAGTGCTGTTGAATATATAAATGAGGTAGGTCAATCGTTGGAATTTGAAATTCCTTTTAATGAGATAAGTGATATTTTAAAAGAGCCGCTGGCATTAGGGCGGGATACCAGCCCCAAATTAGAAAACTATAACATAGCAATTAATGAAGAAACAAAGCCTTTCGAGGCTTTGTTTTTTATTGGGGAAAATATTACAAATGCATCGCAAAAAGAAGCCACCACAATGATTTTAAGTTTTGAGGAAATACAAGAAAAATATATAGGTATATATGAAGAAATTTTAATTGACAACAAAGTACAACAAAAACTTTTTGAAGTTTTTGGAAACGCATTTGACAAAGATAAGTTTAATGAATTAGGGGATGCAGATTTAGAGGCATTGTTGACAGAAATAATAAATGGTGGTTATATGATAATAAATTTAGAAGGGGTGTTTACCATTGTTCAAGATTACAGGATTTTAGAAAAGTATGTTGGATATTTACCTAATGATATAAAAGATTATATTTACCTTAAAGCAGATGAATCTAAGGATTTACAAAATTTAAAAACAGGAGAAACTTTGTCTTTTAAGCAAATAAAAGATAGAATAATGAAATATGAAGATTATATAAAGACGTATCCTGACACAATAAAAGAATATGCAGTAAGCAAAGAGCATATGCATCTTTTACATTCATATCTTTTTGGTTATGGTGGTATGCCAGCTTTTGACTACACTACAAATAAAATCAATGATGAATTGCTTCAAAGTTACAAAGAGTTTGTTAGTATGAACAGCAACTCAGAGACAGCCAAAATAATTGAAGGATATTTAGAGGTGTTAGAAAGAAATAATAATACTTTGTGTGAAGAAGTGGAAGAGTATAGAAAAAGTTTTTCAAGTATAAATGAAAATTATTTTTAAATAAAATTATGAAAATTCCATGTTTTATAATTCATTTACCATTGACAAAAAGGATGTATTTCTCTATAATAGAATAGTCGCTGAAAATAAAATATTTGGAGAGATGGCTGAGCTGGTCTAAGGCGCACGACTGGAAATCGTGTGTACGTTAATAGCGTACCGAGGGTTCGAATCCCTCTCTCTCCGCCAAAGTTAAAAGCCAAGTACTTCAAGGGTTTTGAGGTACCTGGCTTTTTGCGTGTGCCAAAATTCAATACTCCTATTTTTTAAAGGAATGATAAAATTAAAGAATTATATAGCCCTATAAAACTTCACACTTATGCCTTTATCTGTACTAATAACTTCACCTGTTACTAATTCCTCATTTAAAAAACTCAACCCATTGCTATCTGTGATAATTATAGGGTAAGTTCTAAACAACACATTCTTAGGGTTTTTTATAGCATAGCCGTTATTTTCAATATAAATTTTACAGTCATCACCTTTAAAATCTTTTCCTTCAAGAATATATCTAGCCGATAGAGTGTGCCTGTCTTTATGCTTTCCTATAATCTGAGTGTCAACTCCTCCAGGAAGAACTTTACCTGTAAAATACTTACCTGTGGCACTGCCTGTAAAAGTAATCATTACAACGCTGTCTCCCTGTGGGTTTTCTAAGGAAATTGTTTCTTTAATTTCCACATGAAGGGTAAATAATTCTTCAAAATTCATATTGGTATTTGCCTCTTTTCTTAATTAAATTTTCCACAATTTATTGCTCTATAGGGAAGTTATCAATTACCTCTAATATTCGTCTTTGTATTAAAACCGCATCCCTTGAATCAATAATTCCATCACCATTAACATCTGCTGCTTTTTCCCATTGAGTATATTTAAGAGAATCAGTTATCTCCAACAAAATTAATTTTATTTCGGCATAATCAAGGGAATTTAAAACACCGTCACCGTTGACATCTCCGTAGACAAACTTTGAAGAAATACCTGATAGTTTTGCCATTTCCTCTGCAAAACAAGAACCCATATCTAATATACCTTGTGTTTTGTAATGTGTGCCATCTGTATCAAAATCTTTTGTATCAAAAATTCCCACATAGGGTACATTTTGTGCCACGTTGATTTGAGCTTGTCTGACGATGGCATGTTCAATCCATACATCT
>JAAYTS010000178.1 GCA_012517995.1 Clostridium sp. | reverse complement strand
CGTGACTTTGGTCACATTTTTTCGTGACTTTAGTCACGGTTTTTTATTAAAGTCACATTTTTTTTACATAAAAGTTGTGACGGAAGTCACGTGAAATAGTGACTAATGGCACTTACATTAGTGACTTTTTATATTGTATTATATAAATGTCAGCAGGGGGTGTTACATATAAAGACAGATATAAGGGGGCCTGTGAGGGATTTTTATAAGGGGAGTAATTTCGTGATACGAGAAGTATGTGCGGAAAACTTTCTAAAGAGAGAAGGTTATAAATTGAAAGAAAATTACAGAAAGAACTTACAAAAAAAGCAAATGTATTTGGCAAACACCTATAGTTTTGATGTCCTCCTAATTAAAAATATATATAAAATAAATGAAATTATATTATCCCATGCAGGCAAAGAGAAATCTGATATTTATAATGATTTGAACAAGGGGATAAATTTTAAAAAAGCTATGTAACACCACCCCGGCTGTTTACGGATTAAAAAAAACTAATACAAAGAAGAAAAGAACTCCATATTAAAAGGAATATGGGGTTTTTTATTATCCTAACATTATATGACATATTTGGTAACGTATCCATATAAAAACAACAAAATATTTGCACCAATTAATATGATATGATATTATTACTATGGGAAAAAACTAACCATTTATTAGGGGAAATCTTATGAATTATAAGGGAATAATAATTAATAAAAAGTACAAAATTGAAGAATTATGTGGAGAAGGTGGAAGCAGTTTTGTCTACAAAGCAGTGAATATAAAAACAAATAAATTTGTTGCTGTTAAGTTAATGAAAGATAAAATTACAACAAGATACATAGAAGACGTTATAAGATTTAAAAAAGAAGTACACATAATAAGTAGGTTAAAGCACCCTAACATAATAAAAGTATATGATATGGGTGATTATAACGGAGTACCTTATATTGTTACTGAATTTTTAACTGGTGAAAGCCTGGCTGAGCTTTTAAGAAGTGGAAAAAAGTTTTCCATAGATGAAAGTATGCAAATTTTTAAACAGCTAATACAAGTAGTAGAATATGTTCATAGCAAAACAATAATCCACCGGGATATAAAACCTGGGAATATATTTATAGAAAATAAAGAAGGCAATATAAATGTGAAATTGCTTGATTTTGGGGTTGCTAATATACTTCAACTTGGAGAATTAAATGGGCAGGATAAAGTTGTTGGTACTTTTGGTTATATGTCACCTGAAGCCACAGGTATTTTAATAAACAGAAGAGTGGATGAGAGAAGTGACTTATATTCTTTAGGTGTGGTTTTCTATGCCATGTTGACAGGAAAACCTCCTTTTAGAGGTAAAGATATTAATAAATTAATTCATCAACAGCTTGCACTTATGCCTGAAGAACTTTACAAAGTGCGTAGAGATGTGCCTTATTCTCTTAGTGAAGTAATTATGAAACTTCTTTTAAAAGATCCTGATTTGAGGTATCAAAGTGCCACGGGGCTTTTATCTGACATAAATAAAATAATGGAAGGTGATTATACCTTCAAACCTGGTGATGATGATTTTAAAGTAAAATTGACATACAACACAAGTATAATAGGAAGAGAAGAAGAGCTTAGACAAGCTAAAAGTCTTTTGGAGTCTGTGAGGGACGGCAATTCTAAAATGTTGTTAGTTAGTGGTGAGGCAGGCTCAGGTAAAACAAGTTTCGTTTATGAAATATCAAAAAATGTATATGAAAATAATGGTTTATTTTTAAATGCAAGATGTATAGACCAAAAAAACAAAATGCCTTATCAATTGTTTAAAGAGCTTATAAATGAATATATAAGGCATATTGAGGGAATGGAACCAAAAGAGTTTAAGGCTGAGGTTAAGAGGCTAAGGGAAATAACAGAACCTTTTGGAGAAATTTTTATTAATTTAAACTCATCAATAGGGAAGTATCTTAAAAACGTGCAAAAGCTTGACCATTTAGAGCCGGAAAGGGAAAATCAAAGACTTTTGATGGTGTTGGCAAATTTCTTTATTAACTTGCCTTTAAAAAATGAAGTTGTACTTTTTTTAGATGATTTGCAGTGGGTGGATGAAGGAAGCCTTAGCCTTTTAGATGAGATTTTAAGAAGAATGGGAAATGAAAAGCTTTTTATAGTGGGAACATATAGAAATGAAGAAGTGGCACCAGGGCATGGTCTTTTAGATTTAAAAATGGAAGCAAAAAAAAGAAATTATCCCCTTTACGAGATACACTTAGATGAATTGGATTTTGACGAAATAAACAGACTTATGGCAAGTATACTTGGAGAAAAAGAAGGGAATGTTAAAAAATTAACGACATTTATCTATAGAAAAACCAGGGGTAATCCATTTTTTTCTATAAACCTTTTAAGGGAATTGGTTGAAAAAGGAGCGGTTTCTAGACAGAAGGATTTGTGGAGTTTTGATGAAAATAAACTCAGGTCAATTTCTGTATCTGAAAATATGATTGAAACCATATTAAAGAGAATAAACAATCTTACAAAAGAGCAGATTGATGTTTTGATTAGGGCCGCTGTTATAGGACGAGAAGTTAATATAAGTGTGCTGTATGGTTTGGTAGATATTGATATAAATGATTTTATTGAAATGCTTGATCAGTTTATAACAATGCAGCTAATGGAAAAAATTATAGGAAAAAGAAGTTTATTATTTGTACATGACAGAATAAGAGAAACTTTTTTTCAGATGGTAGATGATGAAAAGAGAAGAGAAATACACAAAAGTATTGCAGAAGTTATTGAAAAAGAAGCGGCAGAAGACAAGGAAAGTGTATTGTTTGAATTGGTACATCACTATGTAGAAGCTGGTGATGAAGAAAAAATGAAAGAGTATCTCATACCTGCTGCTGATAAGGCAAAAGAGTCTTATGGCAATGAAGAGGCTGTAAAGTATTATAATATGGGAGCAGAGCTCTTAAAAAAAGAAGGTGAAGGAAATAAAAAGTGGATTGACTGCTGCTCAAAACTTGTAGATGTCTACCTTACTATGGGAAAAAATAATGAAGCCATTGAGCTTTTAGAGGAAATGCTTAAATATGTACCTGAAAAAATTGAGAGAGCTCGTATATACAAAAGAATTGGTCGGGCATATTTTAAAAAAGGTACTGGAAGTGAATGTGAGAAAAATTTTGCAAAAAGTCTGGCACTTTTAGGTGAGAGAATTCCTAAAAGTCGGTTAGAGTGGGAACTTAAATTTCTAGTTGAACTTGTGATTCATATGTATAGAAGTACATTTTTAGGGGATTTTAAAGAAAAAGTTTCTAAACCACCAAAAGAAAAGGATATGGAAATTATATCTGCATACCTTGGATTAAATTGGTATTATATGCTTAGTAATCATAATAAATTAAAAGGCATTGTATTAAGGATGCTAAATATGACAGAAGCAAGACTTCAAGGAACAGATTATCTAGGAACTTGCCTTAGTGGATATGCAGCTGTTATAGCTAGTATAGGTCTGTTTAAAAGATCTATGAAATATCAAAGGAAAGCCATTAAATTGAGAAAAGAAATTGGAGAAAAATGGGGAGTGGCTCAGAGTTATCAATTTTTAGGCTTTGCATATTCATGGAGAGGTGAGCATGACAAGAGTATAGAAGCTTTTCAAAAGGCTGTTGATATGTTTAGTGAAGTAGGGGATATGTGGGAGCTGGGAATGGTTTTAAGCGGTTCGGGATATGGATATAGATATACTTCCAGATATAAGGAAGGTATAGATGTAAATAGAAGGTATTTTGATGTAAGTAAAAAAATAAAAAATACATATGGTGTTATATCTGCACATATAGAACTGGCTTTTTGTTTTTTAGAAAGTGGTAATTTTGATGAAGCAGAGAGAAATTTAAAAAGTGCTTTAGAGTTAAATACAGAAGATAACAGGGATTATTATTTATATTGCTGCACCCTTATATGCAAAGGATATATGGAGTTTGAAAGGGGAGATTATGATAAAGCAATAAAAACTTTAGAAGAAGCAAAACATGTTGAAGAAAATAATTCCTTTATTAAAGACTATACCATAAATGTACATCCTTATTATGCAGAAGTTTTGATTAAAAGAACAGAGAAAAGTTATAAGAGGGGAAAATTAGATATAAAAGAACTAAAAAAACTTATGTATTTTTCAAAGAAGGCTGTAAGGAAAACAAAGAATTGGGCAAATCATCATAGTGGTGCTTTAAGATGTTTGGGTAAAACTTATTTTTTAGCCGGGAATAAGCATAAAGCCAGAAGGTTTTTATTAAGAAGTATATTACATGCAAAGAAAATAGGAAGAAGATATGAAATGGCAAAGGGATTTTATGAATTGGCTTTAATTTACAGGTCGTTAGGTCTAGAGGCGAAGTCAAAGAGAAGTTTTAACACTGCCATTGTAATATTTAAGGAAATAGGGGCTATGCATTATGTTAAAAAATGTTATAAATATTTAGATTCAAATTATGAATATGAATCTTATAATTCCATGAGCAGTGTAAAATTAAACATGGAAAGAAAACTTTCCACTATATTAAATACAAGCAGATACCTAAGTTCAATCCTGGATTTAGATGAACTTATGGAGAAGATTATGGATAGTGTTTTAGAGCATGTTGGTGCAGAGAGAGGAATTTTATTTTTGTACCCTGAAGAAGGAGAGAAAAAATTAGAAGCTTTTGTGGCAAGAAATGTAACAAAAGAGGAAATTAATACCGAAAGTTTTAGAGTTAGCCGAAGTATAATAAAAAAAGTTGAAGAGGAAAAAGTTCCAATTATTGTTTCAGATGCTTTATTGGATCAAAAATATAATACGCAGGCTAGTGTTATTATGAATAAAATAAGGTCTGTTATGTGCACTCCTATAATGTCAAAAGGGAAAATGCTAGGGCTTATTTATTTAGACAACAGTCTTATTGGGGATTTGTTTTCAGGTGAAGAGCTTGAAGTTTTAGATTTAATTGCTTGTCAGGCAGGTGT
This sequence comes from Clostridium sp., assembly GCA_012517995.1. Lineage (GTDB taxonomy): Bacteria > Bacillota > Clostridia > Acetivibrionales > Acetivibrionaceae > Herbivorax. The sequence goes on along the minus strand of JAAYTS010000178.1, from coordinate 1,197 downwards.
ATCTGTTGAAAATGCACGACTTTACAGTAAGCTTAAAATATCTTCTAAAGAAATAGAAAAGTCTCGGGATGAAATTAAAATGTGGAACGAGACATTAGAGCAGAGGGTTATTGAAAGAACAGAAGAACTTGAAATTATGAGTAATAAACATAAAGAGTTGGCAGAACAGTTAAATGTAAAAAACACTGAACTTAAAGAAATGATAGAGAAGTTAAAAGAACATGCACAAACTGTTGAAGAATTGGCAATAACAAAAGAAAGAAACCGTTTTGCAATGGATGTCCATGATACATTAGGGCATAGTATGGTGCTTTTAATAAAGTTACTTGAAGTTTGTAAAATGGAAATGGTGAACAATCCGGAAAAGGCTAAGAAAAGGCTTGAAGATGCAATTAATACTGCAAGAGAGGGAATGAAAGAACTAAAAAGGTCAATATATGGACTTGTTCCTGAAAAATTAGAAGTAAATAAATTCATAATTGCAATAAAGAAGCTTATAGAAGACTTTGAAGCATCCGGAGTAAAAGTTAAGCTTTCCATTGATGGAACTTATGATTATAGAAACCCTGCATATTCATATACCTTATATAAGATGTGTCAAGAAGCAATGACTAACGCTATGAGGCATGGAAAAGCAAAAAATATTCAAATTAATATAGAATTTAAAGATAATAAAATTAAACTGACAATAAGTGACGATGGAAAGGGGTGTAAAGAAATAAAAAAAGGTTTTGGTATAAATGGAATTGAAGAACGTGTTAATGAGTTAAAAGGAAGTGTGAATTTTGACACAGCTTATAATTGTGGATTTAAAATAAATCTACAACTTCCTTTAGAGGTTTAACACTATTTTATAAATTAGAAACAAAAAAACTACACAAATTAATATGAATTTTAGGGGGATGAACACTTTGTCTGTAGTAGAACTTGTTAAATTTTCATCTGGAAAAAGAGAGAAAGTAAAAAGATTTATTGGTATATTTAGCTTTGGATTTTTAAGATTTATGTTTTATGGTATGATAGGAGTTTTTTCAGAAGTAGCTTATTACAGCATTGTTATATAGATTACGATAAAGGTATTGCAAGGTAAAAATATCCATACAACAACCACACAATTTATTGTATTATGTTAACCATAAGCATTTTATAGAATGGTGGTTAACACAATGGCAAAAGCTGATAAAATATACGAAACTG
>JAAYTS010000177.1 GCA_012517995.1 Clostridium sp. | reverse complement strand
TGTAAATTTTCATTTTAATTTAGGTAAATCTACCCTAATTTTATCACATTAAAATATGTGAAAAAAGTTTTAATCCTCCTGCAATTTGAAAAAATATTTTCACTTTACAATAGGAATATTTTTTTTACAATATATTGCGGGAGGGTGATGTAAATGCAATATATTTTCAATGTAAATGAAGGAATTTATGAATATGTTAAACTTGGAAGAGATTATTCTTTTCCGTCTCCACCAACCAAAAGATGCCATAATCCAAAGTGCAATAAAATAGTCAATTTCCGCAGACATGGTTTCTATGAAAGATACTATAATTCAAAGGAATATAAAGGGAAAATAGTAATCAGGCGTTACATATGCCCTTTATGTGGGTGTACCATATCATATATTCCCCACTTTTGTTTACCTGGATTTATTAATGCACTAAGTCACATTTTTGAATATATATACAACTCATTTTATCGGAAAGGCAGCATTAATTCAGTCATAAAGCAGTTAAATCTGAAATATGACTTACAGTTTTCAAGACAAATTCTATACTATTACAGAAAAAAATTCATTAAAAACATCGATACCATACAAAATGGGATAAGACAAATAATACACGGAGTGAAGTTGCCGGATAAAACCCTTAAAAACGTGGAAAAAGCAAGAAATGTTCTAGCAACAGTAATCAGGGAATATCCCGATATTCACTCATTCTCTCAAAAATACTACCAAGCTACTACTAAAACATTCCTTGCAAAATAAATTATAACATTAAAATAGGTTTCAAAAAAGTATTTCTGAAACTCTTAACGCAAAACTGACCTGCAACACTGTATTTGCCTTTGCTTGAGCAAATAACTGTGGTAATATTCGGAGTAAAGGACAGCCTGACCGGTCATGGTTACCTGAAAATGTAACAGGAGGTCGGAAATATGCTAAGTGATGAGGTACGAAATGCCATTGCATTAAAAAGATTTTCACTGATAAGTCCAATCCTAAACGGACAGGTGAATAACCGCCGGGAATATTATGTCCAAATTTCATCTAACCCTATAGAAATGCCACACTATGGCATAAGAAAATACTCGCCCAAAACAATAGAGTCCTGGTACTGTGATTATATGCGTGGAGGGCTGGATGCATTAAAACCCGGATACCGCAGTGATAAAGGAAATTCCAGAAAAACAGATGCAGAACTTGCCGAAAAGATTCTTCAAATAAAAAAGGCATATCCTAAAGCAGCAAATACAATTATCTATGATAAACTGATAGAAGAGGGCGTATTAAAGGAAGACCAGATATCTCTTACAACACTATACAGGTTTTTAAATTCTTCGAACTGCAGGAGTATACACGAAACCCAAGAGAAGAAAGAAATTAAAAGATTTGCACATCAATACATAAATGAACTATGGCACGGAGATTTAATGTACGGGCCTTATATACAGGACGGCAGGAAGAAAAAGCCCACTTACTTATTGGCATATATAGATGATGCTTCAAGGATTATACCCCACGGAGAATTTTACTACACACAGAATTTAGAGTCGTTAAGGCATTCATTTAAAGAAGCCGTTCTAAAAAGAGGTATTCCTTCCATGCTCTATACAGATAACGGGAAAATTTATCGTTCACAGCAGTTTGAATTCATGTGTGCAAACATAGGCTGTACTCTGATCCATTCGAAACCGTTTGTTGCCCACACTCGGGGCAAGGTAGAAAGGTTCTTTTTAACCGTCAGAAAAAGGTTTTTATCTCAACTTGACATGAATAATATAAGGAGTTTGGAAGACTTGAATTTAAAGTTTTGGAAATGGCTTGACGAGGACTATCACAAGAAACCACACTCATCCCTTAACGGATTAACTCCATTAGACTTTTTCATGTCGCAGATTTCAAGGGTAAAACTATGCACCGATCCTGCACAGTTGGAAGAAAAGCTTCTTCTGCGTATAAAACGCAAAGTTAACCACGATGGTACATTTCCCATAAACAATATACTTTATGAAACTGATATTAAGTTTGCGGGTTTACGGGTTGAGGTTAGATACGATCCTCAATGGCTTGACATACCTTTTATGCCGGTATTCATATATCAAGAAGATAAGAAAATTGGTGAAGCTTTACAGGTTAATTTTCATGACAATGCTCATATCAAGCGAAGAGGAAAACCTGAGAATCCTGAGTTAACAGTAGATTTACAAGACAACGAAATTTCTGTAACATCTATCGATACACAAAAATCAAAACGGACAATTTCTTTTACAACAATCATGGAAGGAGAGAAATGATTATGTTCAGGCAGTTTTTTGGACTAAAATACAATCCTTTCGGGAAGGAAATTGATGTTTCTGATGTCTATGAAAGTGAGGATATGAAGGAACTGAACTCAAGATTTAAATATATCCAAACCGTCCGGGGAATGTTTCTTTTAATCGGCGAGCCGGGAGTGGGAAAGTCCACGGCCTTAAGGAATTTTTCCACCGGGTTGAATCCCGGACTTTACAAACCTTGCTATTTCTCTTTGTCAACAGTTACCGTTATGGACTTTTATAGAGGTCTTTTGATATCTTTAGGAGAAGTGCCCTCGTATAAAAAAGTTACAATGTTTCATCAGATACAGCAAGCAATAATGTCTCTGTACTATAATCAAAAGATTACTCCCGTCATTATTCTTGACGAGGTACAGATGCTGTCAAACAGCATACTTGAAGAATTAAGGCTTTTGTTTAATTTCAAAATGGACTCAGAAAATCCTTTTATATTAATACTGTCAGGTCAATCGCAAATCAGAAACAAATTGCAGTTAGCCGTGAATGCACCTTTAAAGCAGCGTATAACCGTAAAATACGTAATGCAGGGGTTGAAATTTGAAGAGCTTCCGGACTATATTGGCACAAGACTAAAAGCTGCAGGTTTACACGAAAACATATTTACTCAATCTGCAATAGAAACCATATATTCTGCATCAAAAGGTGTGCCACGCCTTGTTAACAGTCTTGCAACGGCAAGCCTTATGTACGCATGTTCAGTAAAACAGAAACATATAGATGAAGAAATTGTTTACCAGGGACAAAAAGATTTTGATATGTAAGGGGGTGCCCAGATATGGTACAAAACAAGAACAAGAAGTACGAAATCGATATATTAAGAAATCCTACAAGCGTAAAGCTTTTGGCACAACAAATTAAAGCTGCCTGCGATGCTTACATATCAAGAGAAATGAAAGAAAAAGATTTCCGTGAACTTATTCTTCACTACGCCACATATCACGGTAAAAAACTTTTCTGTGCATCCGGCAGCCTAAATCCAACGGTTATCAACCGCATAGGAAAAAAACGCTGTGAGCTTGTAGAATTAATGCTCAAAGATTTCCAATTATCAATATTTTAGTTTAAATTTAATATTTTAAAGGGCAGATAATCTGCTCTTTTTTAT
>JAAYTS010000176.1 GCA_012517995.1 Clostridium sp. | reverse complement strand
TTTTTATTATAAATCATTATTAATGCTCTTGTCAACATCTTATTAAAAAACTACTTATTTCAAGAAAAGAAGTTAAGGAATTAATTGGTTTGCTAAAAGGATAATTAATGGAGTTGATTTTGATACATTAGCTTGTAGAGTGTAATTAGTTAAAATACTATGGAGACCTTCTAGTTAGGGAGGTCTTCTTTATGATAAATAATATTGATAAGCAAAATACAGCTTCAAGTGCCATTAAATAAAGGTGTTTAGCATATTATTCATCATCACAATTGATGGGTTATTTTGTATATACAATTTTCTGAAATGCAGTATTGAGAGGTGTTATAAGGATATTTCCTTGTACAAATTTTTAAAGGACTGAGTTTTCTCAAAAATTCAAACTGAATATATTAATGTTTTTTTCAAATAATAGTTAAGTGGTAAATATCAAATAGTAGAGGACTGTATAACTTATGATTAAGTATTTTATAAATGAAAGGAAGGTGATGCCCACATGTCAACTAATAAAAAAGCCAATAGACTAATCCATGAGAAATCCCCATACTTACTTCAACATGCTTATAACCCTGTACAATGGTATCCTTGGGGGCAGAAAGCCTTTGACAAGGCAAAACAGGAAGATAAACCCGTATTTCTTTCTATAGGATATTCCACTTGCCATTGGTGCCATGTAATGGAAAGGGAGTCCTTTGAAGATGAAGAAGTGGCCAGGGTACTTAATGAACATTATATTTCTATAAAAGTAGATAGGGAAGAAAGACCAGATGTAGACAATATATACATGAGTGTGTGCCAGGCACTTACGGGACACGGAGGATGGCCTTTAACTGTTTTAATGACCCCTGATAAAAAACCGTTTTTTGCAGGAACTTATTTTCCTAAAACCGACAGAATGGGAATGAATGGATTATTAACCATATTGGAAAATGCGCATAATCTTTGGGTTAATAAAAGGTATTCTTTAGTTAAATCAAGTGAGCATATTATAAAAGCCATAAACAGCCAATATGAGGAAGAAGATATTGGAGAAACATTTGAAGATATAATTTATGAAGGGTATGCTCAATTAAAGGATGATTTTGACAGTATTTATGGAGGTTTTGGAAGCAGACCTAAGTTTCCCACACCTCATAATCTGTTTTTTCTACTTAGATATTGGCATAAAACCAGGGATGAATATGCACTGGAAATGGTGGAGAAAACTTTAGATTCCATGTACAGAGGCGGAATATATGACCATATAGGTTTTGGTTTTAGCAGGTATTCTACTGATAGTAAATGGCTGGTACCTCATTTTGAAAAAATGCTTTATGATAATGCACTGCTTTCCATCGCATATTTAGAAGCTTATCAGGAAACAAAAAACAAAAAATATGCACATGTGGCTCATGAGATATTTACCTATGTATTGCGAGATATGACTTCTTCGGAAGGGGGTTTTTATTCAGCAGAAGATGCTGACTCTGAAGGGGTAGAAGGAAAATTTTATATATGGTCTCCTGATGAAATAATAAATGTATTAGGTAAAGAAGATGCTGAAAAGTTTTGCAAATATTATGATATTACTGCAAAAGGGAATTTTGAAGGCTTAAACATTCCAAACCTTATAAAATATACAATACCTGATGAGGAGATGGAATTTATAGAAAGTTGCCGTAAGAGACTTTTTGAGCATCGTAAAAAAAGAGTTCATCCACATAAAGATGATAAAATCCTTACTTCATGGAATGGACTTATGATATCTGCACTGGCTATTGGGGGAAGGGTTTTAGGATGTGAAAAATATATAGAAGCATCTGAAAAAACAGCATCTTTTATTTTTTCAAAGCTTGTAAGAGATGATGGAAGGCTTTTGGCAAGATACCGTGATGGGGATGCTGGAATTTTAGCATATGTTGATGACTATGCCTTTTTAATATGGGGACTTATTGAACTGTATGAAACAACGTATAAACCTATATATCTTAAAAGAGCCATTAAGCTAAATGATGATTTGTTAAAACTCTTTTGGGATAACGAATCCGGAGGATTATTTTTCTACGGAAGTGACGGTGAGCAGCTTATTACTCGTCCAAAAGAAATATATGATGGAGCTACTCCTTCAGGAAATTCTGTGTCAGCACTGAACTTTTTAAGACTTGCACGCTTTACAGGGCAGCATCATTTGGAAGAAAAAGCTCATAGTATGTTTAAATTATTTAAAACCAATTTAATAAGATTTGCAAGAGGTTATACCTTTTTTCTTACAGCAATGCTGTTTTCCCAAGCAAAGTCAAGAGAAGTTATATTAGTAGGTAAAGATACAAAAAAGATGATAGATATTATAAGAGAAGAGTTCAGACCCTTTAACGTATCCATGCATTATTCTGAAGAAAGCAAGGAGTTAGGGGAACTGGTTCCCTTTATTGAAAATTATAAAGCTGTTGAAGGAAGGCCAACAGCGTATATATGTGAAAATTTTTCATGTCAGGCTCCCATTACAGATTTTACAGATTTTAAAGAAGCCATGTCAAAAATGTGAAAAATCAATTTAAAAAGATTTAAGGAGGGATAAATTCTTCCTTAAATCTTTCTTTAATAACAAAGTTAAATGATTGATTTTACTAAGGTGTGTCAGTAACTGCAGGTGTATCACTGTCAGGTGAGGCAGAATTATTTTCTAAGTCATCTAAAACTGCTTCTGCTATATTGTTACAATGGTCACCAATTCTTTCTATATTGTGAATTAATTCAATAAACATAATTGTGGAGGTTGGATTACAAAGTCCTGAGTCAAGCCTTTTCATATGCCTGTCACGAAGATCAGATTCAAGTTTGTCGATTTCAGATTCCTCTGCCAAGACTTTTTTGGCTAGTTCAGTATTACCTTGGCTGAGGGATTGTATTGAATGGTCTACCATTTCATTTAATTTATTAAATGCGTTAGTTAAATCACTAATAGCTTCCTTAGAAAAGGGTAAGTCCTTTTCTATTTTTTCCATTGCAAGTTCAGCTACATTCTTACAGTGGTCTCCCATACGTTCAATATCATTTGCTGTATGCATAAGACCAGCAAGCCTTATTGATTGGCGGTCTGTAAGAGAAGATTGTGAGAGCATAGTAGAGAGATATTTAATTATCTCAGTTTGAAGCATATCAACAATACTTTCTATCTCATGAACTTTTTTTGCAGCTTCTACATTTGAATGTATAAAAGCCTTTTTTGCATTTGACATCATTTTCCGAGCCAGCTCTGCCATCCTGGTAAGCTCTTTTGTTGCAAGATCCATTGCGACAGCGGCATTATTTAAAATTTTATAGTCTAGATACATTACTTTATTTTCTATAGTTTCTTCTTCGCCTCTTACAAGAAATGTAACTATTTTTGCAAGGATAAGGACAAATGGTGCCCAAAGGATGGTATTAACAATATTAAAGGATGTATGTGCATTTGCTATTTGTCTGGCAATTACTTCTGTTTCTGTTCCCTTTGGAGAAATAAAAACTACAAATTTAGCAAAATAAGGCAAAATAAGCATGAATAAAACTGAACCAACAACATTAAATACTGTATGTGCCATAGCAGCTCTTTTGCCATTTACACGTGCTCCTATAGATGCTAAAATACCTGTTATTGTGGTACCGAGGTTACTTCCAAAAAGAATTGGCAAAGCTCCTTGAAGGCTTATAAGTGCTTGTCCGTTTGCGTCTGGTTCTTGAGCTAAATTCAATAAAACTGCAATGGTTGCACTACTACTTTGAACTATTAAGGTTACTAAAGTTCCGACGAAAAGTCCTAAGATTGGAGTATCAGAAACTCGGTGGATAATGTCTTCAAACATAGCACTTTGAGCGAGAGGTTTCATTGCATCACTCATTACATTAAGACCTATGAATAATAGACCAAATGCGAAAATAATCTGCCCAACATACTTGATTATTTTTTTATTAAAGAAGAAAAATAGAATAAAACCTACAGCAGTTATTAAATAAGCGTATTCACCAAGATTAAAGGCTACAATTTGGGCGGTAACGGTAGTTCCTATATTAGCTCCCATAATGACGCCTATAGCTTGTGGCAGTGTCATTAAGTTTGCACTAACAAAACCAACAACCATAACTGTGGTGGCCGAACTACTTTGAATTATCATTGTTACCAGTGTACCAACTAGAATACCCATGACAGGATTACTGGTTAAAACCTCCAGTATTCTTCTCATTTTTTCACCAGCAGCTTTTTGAAGTCCATCCCCCATAAGACTCATACTGTATATGAATACGGCTAGCCCTCCAAAAAGACTAAATAACATCTTTGAAATTTCTACATTTTCCGACATTAAAACTACCTCCTTAAAAAACGAAAAACTCCCCCATATTAAAACCTATTAGATTTTAACACGGAGTTAATATAAATACAAGGAAAATATTACTTGCAATACTTATATATTTTAAACCATTAACAGGTATTTACCCTTTAATGGCAATAATTATCAAAATAAAAAACAATAAATAATCCGAAAAATTGAATTACACAGTAGAAGCTACCAGTTCTCCAATTTCTAGCCCGTTTTCCATGACAATTGAGTCATAAACAAGTATTTCAACACCTTTATTTTTAGCTTTTTTTAGAGCAGCATCAAATTCAGGATCCATTTTTTTATTTGGAGTAAAATATTTTACACCTTTTAGCTGCACTAAAAAAAGAATATAGCCTTTGTAATTGTTATTTACTGCATCTATCATTTCAAGAATGTGCCTGGTTCCACGTAGTGTAGGTGCATCGGGAAACATGGCTATTCCGTCTTTTTCTAAAGTAACTCCTTTTACCTCTATAAAGCCTTTTGTTGAGTTTTTTTCAAAATACAAGTCAAATCTGGATTTACCAAAAGTAACTTCTTTTTTTAGCGTTGACACATCTTTAAATGCCTCAATTTTATTCTGTAATATGGCTTCATATACAACATGATTAGGAGCTTGTGAGTCAATATTAATTAATGTATTCCCTTTATAAGCTGCAACTAAGGAATACCTGGTTTTTCTTTTTAAATTAGAGGATTCTTCTAATAAGACAGAAGCACCTTTTATTAGTATTTCATTGCATCTACCTGTATTTTTTACATGAACGGTTTCAGTTATACCATCTATAAAAACATTTGCAATAAATCTATTTGGACGATTAATAAAAACCCCTTTTTTTATTGAATTATAATTCATTTGTGTACTCCCATTTTATTCTTTATATTCTTTGTAATTATTCTGTAATTTCTATGTAATAATTTTATAACAAATCTATTATATCAAATTCTGAATTTTTATCTATATGTTTTATAATTTTTATTTTTCGATATTTAACTATTGTATTAAAAAGCAAAAAACCACATAATTCTAATTATGTGGTTTTTCGGTAATTTAGTTAAATTTAGCTTACATTTAGTGTATGCAAAAATACTTAAGAAAATTTAAGGTTTAATAAACATTTGTGTCCAGTAATATCTTCCGTTGGCTGATTTAGCAAGACCTACTCCAATTTCAGTAAATGAAGGACTTAATATATTGTTTCTATGCCCTGGGGAACCCATCCACGCATTCATTACTTCTGAAGGAGTTCTTTGTCCCATTGCAATATTTTCCCCAGCAGCTGAAAAAGAAACTCCAAAAGTTTCAAGCATTCTAAATGGTGAACCATAAGTAGGGGAGGTATGAGAAAAATAATTTTTGTCAATCATATCCTGGGATTTATATCTTGCCACTCTTGAAACTTGCCAATTAGCTTTTAAAGCCGGAAGTCCATTTTTAGCTCTTTCAGAATTCACAAGTTTAATTACTTCATTTTCAAGAGCTTTAATGTCATCAATATTAGGTACTGTTATTTTCTGTCCTGGATAAATAAGGCTAGGATTTTTAATCTGTGGGTTTGCAGAAATTATTTCGCTTAAACCAATTTGATATTTTACAGCAATTTTCCAAAGACTATCACCAGGAACAACAGTATATTGTATAGGTTGAGCAAAAACATTTGAAGATAGCATTAAAATAAATAATAATATTAATACAATTCTTTTTTTCATATAAAAATATCACCTCATGTAATATTTTTATATATAAATTAATTTTTTATGTAGTAAAAATAATGTAAATACTCGTGCTATGGAATATGTAGGAAACACAAACAAAGTTTACCATATGCAAAAATGAATAAAAGATGAGTATATGGAAAGCAAGAAATAAAAGATTTCATAAGAAAATTATACAAGCATTATTCAAATTCAATAATACGGTCAATGTCTTTTCTTAAAACTTGTGTTAATTTCATAATTGTTTGCAATAACACCTTGTACTCGGAATTCCAATAAGTATCTTTATATTTTTCCTTAACAATGACTGCAAAAAATTGTATTAAGTTTAAACTTTCTGATAATAAAAACAAAGCCTCATATTTGGTAAAGTATTCAGAACCATAATCTTCATGATTAGATATTTGGATATGTTTTTGGTTTTCAATTAAATCTGCTAAAAGCTTTTTGATGCTGTAAATATTTTTACGTGAAGAAGCAGGAAGATATTGTTTTGCGTGTTTATAACTTTTTTGCAAATCAGGAAGTAGATAATGGTGAATGTAGTCTCCTAAATCTTTTACATCTAGCATTTCAATTTGATAAACAGAGTTTATTCTTGTAACATCCCAGTCAAGTCTCGAATTACACAAGTCCTGCATCAATATCACTCCTTTAATATGTTAGCGTTTTAATGGTATTAAATAATTTTTGCAGAATATGGACTTATATAAACCTGAATAACACTTATTGGAACATGGCTTTAAAAATTGGAAGGTAATAATGGCAAGGATTTTTTGAGTCTAAAATACATTATATTATAAAAAAATATTTTTTGCAATAAGATTTTTCAAATTTTAATAATATTTTTCTATTTTTTAAAACAAGCCCCTATCTTGACATGGGTGCTAAGTTTGATATAAGCTAGATTTCAGGGAAAAGTTTATCCTATGGGTTGCTAAAATATGTAGGGGGTGGCTAGAAGAATATGGAAAAACATGACAAGACAAAAAAGTACGGCAACAGTAGCATTACATCCTTAAAGGGTGCTGACAGAGTAAGATTAAGACCTGCTGTTATTTTTGGCTCAGATGGAATTGAAGGGTGCCAGCACTCTGTATTTGAGATTCTTTCAAACTCCATAGATGAAGCAAGAGAAGGATATGGGGATACTATAGAAGTTATAAGGCATATGGATTATTCAATTACAGTGAAAGATAATGGAAGGGGAATACCTTTAGATTATAATGAACAAGAAAAAAGATATAATTGGGAATTGGTTTTTTGTGAGTTATATGCAGGAGGAAAATATAAAAATAATGCTGGTGGAAATTATGAATTTAGCCTTGGATTAAATGGACTTGGAAGCTGTGCAACCCAGTACAGTTCAGAATATATGGATGTTACAGTTTTCAGGGACGGACATAAATTTACCCTACACTTTGAAAAAGGTGAAAACATAGGGGGATTAACAAAAGAGAAATTCAACTATGACAAAACAGGTACAATAATTAAGTGGAAACCTGATTTAGAGGTTTTTACCGACATAAATATACCCCTTGAATACTATACCAGCACTTTAAAAAAGCAGGCGGTTGTAAATGCAGGCTTGAAATTTATTTTTCACGATGAAGAGTCAGGTGAGACTTTTGAATACTGTTATGAAAATGGTATAGTTGATTATATAAAAGAAGTTTCTGAAGAAAAGTCATTTACAGATATTCAGTTCTTTGAAAAAACCACAAAGGGCAGGGATAGAGCGGACAAGCCTGAGTATAAAGTAAAAATGGAGATAGCTTTTTGTTTTAATAATGAAATAAACATGTTGGAATATTATCACAACTCTAGCTTTTTGGAGTATGGTGGTTCTCCAGACAGGGCTGTAAAAAATGCTTTTGTATATGAAATTGATAAATATATTAAATCTTTAGGAAAATATAATAAGGACGAATCTAAAATTACTTTTCAAGATGTACAGGACAGCTTGATACTGGTAACCAATTCATTTTCAACGGAAACAAGCTATGAAAACCAAACGAAAAAGTCCATAACAAATAAATTTATTCAAGAAGCAATGACAGAACTTTTAAAAGAACAATTGGAAATTTACTTTATTGAAAACAAAGTGGAAGCTGATAAAATAGCTGAACAAGTTCTTGTTAACAAGAGAAGCAGAGAAAAAGCTGAAAAGACAAGAATAAATATAAAGAAGAAACTTAATGGAAACATTGATATATCCAATCGAGTAAAGAAATTTGTAGATTGCAGGACAAAAGATGTAGATAAAAGAGAACTGTATATTGTTGAGGGAGATTCTGCCCTAGGTGCATGTAAGCTTGGAAGAGATGCAGAATTTCAGGCGATAATTCCTGTTAGAGGTAAAATTCTTAATTGTTTAAAGGCTGAATACGACAGTATTTTTAAAAATGATATAATTGTAGACCTTTTGAAGGTTTTAGGATGTGGAGTGGAAATTAAAACAAAAAGCAATAAAGATTTTAATACATTTGATATTAGCAATCTTAGGTGGAGTAAGATAATAATATGTACAGATGCAGATGTTGACGGGTTTCAGATAAGAACTTTAATACTGGCAATGATTTACAGGCTAGTTCCAACACTGATTCAAGCTGGGAAGGTATTTATTGCCGAATCACCCCTTTTTGAAATAAACTCCAAAAACAAGACCTATTTTGCCTATTCTGACAGAGAAAAAAATGAAATAGTATCAAAATTAAAAGGCAAATGCACCATTCAACGTTCTAAGGGACTTGGGGAAAATGAGCCAGAAATGATGTGGCAGACAACTATGAATCCAAAGACAAGGAAACTTATTAAAGTTGTGCCAGATGATTTTGCGAAAACGGAAAAATATTTTGGAATACTGTTAGGAGATAATTTGCAGGGAAGAAAAGAATATATAGAGGAGAATGGCTACAAATATTTAGATATGGTAGATGTAAGCTAATTTAATGTTTTAATGTAATATTCTAAAAGTTTTGGATTAGATAATTAGAGAAAGTTTTATAGAAAGGTGAAGAAAATATGTCTTCAAATAATGTAATTGAACAAAAAATAGTAGATACACTTGAAAGTAACTATATGCCTTACGCTATGAGTGTAATAGTTTCAAGGGCAATTCCTGAAATAGATGGCCTTAAACCCTCCCATAGAAAGCTTCTTTATACCATGTATAAAATGGGACTTTTGACAGGGGGGAAGACAAAATCAGCAAATGTAGTAGGTCAGACAATGAAACTTAATCCTCATGGGGATATGGCAATTTATGAGACTTTAGTAAGGCTCACAAGGGGAAATGATGCACTTTTGCATCCGTATATAGACTCTAAGGGTAATTTTGGAAAATACTATTCCCGGGACATGAAATTTGCAGCACCTAGATATACAGAGGTTAAGCTGGAGAAAATATGTGAAGAATTGTTCAGGGATCTTGATAAAAACACCGTTGATTTTGTTGATAATTATGATGGTACAATGAAAGAACCAGTGCTTCTTCCAACTACTTATCCTAATGTTTTGGTTAATTCCAATCAGGGGATAGCAGTAGGCATGGCAAGTAATATATGCAGTTTTAATTTGAAAGAGGTTTGTGAAGCTGCTATAGCATATTTAGAAAATGAGGAAATAGATATTTTAGATTATCTAAAAGCACCGGACTTATCTACGGGAGGACAAATTATATACAATAAAAAGGATATTGAGAGGATATATAGTACTGGAAGAGGAAGTTTTAAACTTAGAGCTAAGTATAGATTTGATAAGAAAAATAACTGTATTGAGATTTATGAAATTCCATACACTACCACTACAGAAGCTATAATGGATGGAATTATTGCCCTTGTAAAAGACAATAAAATAAGGGAAATAGTAGATGTAAGGGATGAAACAGACTTAAAGGGTCTTAAAATAACCCTTGACATAAAAAAGAATACCGAACCAGATATTTTAATGGAAAAGTTATTTAGATTTACCACATTAGAAGATAGTTTTAGCTGCAATTTTAATATTTTAATTAATGGACGTCCTAAAGTATTAGGAATAAAAGATGTTTTAAAAGAATGGGTAATATTTAGAATTGAGTGCATAAAAAGGCAAACTGCTTTTGATATTGAGAAAAAGTCTGACAAACTGCATTTATTGCTGGGACTAAAAAAGATTCTTTTGGATATTGACAAGGCAATTAAAATAATCAGAAATACAGAGGAAGATGCACTTGTAGTACCTAATTTAATGGAAGGTTTTGGTATAGATAAACTGCAGGCAGAATTTGTTGCTGAGATAAAACTTAGAAATCTTAATAAAGAATATATATTAAACAGGGTAAGTGAGATTGAGAGTCTCCAAAATAGTATAAATGAACTTAAAGATACTTTAGCCAGTGAGAAAAAGATAAAAAAAATAATAATAAAGCAGCTGAAGGATGTGGCAAAAAAATACGGAAAACCTAGAAAAACTGAGATAATCCATGAGGAGCATATTGAAGAGATAACTCATGAGAATTTGATAGAGGATTATAATTTAAAACTGTTTTTAACAAAGGACAATTATTTAAAGAAAATACCGCTAACTTCTTTGAGGGGAAATCCAGAGCAAAAACTTAAAGAAGATGATAAAATAATTCAAGAAGTTGAAGGACGTAATAAATCAGAATTACTTCTGTTTTCAAACATGCACACTGTATATAAGCTGAAATTATTTGAAGTTGAAGATTGCAAAGCAAGCAGTTTAGGAATATATTTGGCAAATCTTTTAGAACTAGAAGAAGGGGAAAAAATTATATATATTGCTGTAACAGATGATTATAAGGGATATATGATATTTGCCTTTGAAAATGGTAAAGTGGCAAAAATAGATTTGAAAAGTTACGAGACAAAAACAAACAGGAAAAAACTTGCTAATGCTTACAGTGATGTATCAACTCTTATTTATATATCCCATATTTTAGAGGATATTGAATTGGTTGCATTTAGCAGTCTTGATAAAGTACTTGTTTTTGATACTTCAAAAATAAATGCTAAATCAACTAGAAATTCCCAGGGGGTACAGGTGTTGAGGTCGAAAAACGGAAGCACAATGACTAATATATGTACTTTAGAAGATACCAATATTAAGGATTTTGATTATTACAGGACAAAGAACATACCAGCTGTAGGATATTATTTAAGAGAAGAAGATGAAGAAGACACCCAACTTAAGCTTTTAGAGTAAAATTATACTGAATAATTTGATAAGCATGAATAAACGCCAAAGTTTTATGTAAAAGTATATTGTATAATAAGGAGGATTTTTGGAATTATAAGGCGAAATGTTAGAATAATATTTAGTGGTATAAAAGGAGGAGGAAATGCGCAAAATTACATTAATACCGGGGGATGGCATAGGACCGGAGGTTACATCTGCAGCAAAGAAAATAATTGATTCCACAGGTGTAAAAATAGATTGGGATGTTCAAAATGCTGGCATTGACGTAATGGAGGAATGTGGAACACCCCTTCCGGAGCATGTTATTGATTCTATTAGAATGAATAAAATTGCCCTAAAAGGTCCAATAACCACTCCTATAGGGGAAGGGTTTAGAAGTGTTAATGTTACCCTTAGAAAAGAGCTTGATCTTTATACAAACTTGAGGCCGATAAAGACATATAGTGGAATACCTACAAGGTATGATAATATTGATCTTGTTATAGTAAGGGAAAATACCGAAGATTTGTATGTTGGAATTGAACATATGGTGGGAGACGATGCAGCAGAGAGTATAAAAATATTTACACGCAAAGGCTGTGAAAGAATAGTTCGATATGCATTTGAATATGCAAAAAGAGAAGGGCGAAAAAAAGTAACAGCAGTTCACAAAGCTAATATTATGAAAAAAACCGATGGTATGTTTCTTGCCATAGCAAAAGATATTGCTAAAGAGTATCCGGATATTGAATTTGAAGAGATGATTATTGATGCAATGTGTATGAGGCTTGTACAAGTACCTGAAACATACGATGTTTTGGTACTTCCTAATCTATATGGAGACATAGTGTCTGATTTGTGTGCAGGGCTTGTTGGCGGCATGGGATTTGCACCAGGAGCTAATATTGGAAGTGAATATGCTGTTTTTGAAGCAGTTCATGGCAGTGCACCGGATATTGCAGGAAAAAATATTGCCAATCCTACAGCACTTATTTTATCTGGAATACATATGCTAAAACATATAGGTGAGGTGGAAGCATCAAACAAAATAGAAAGTGCTCTGTCCAGTGTATTAAAAGAAGGCAAAGTGCTCACTAAAGACATCGGTGGAAGTGCTTCTACAACAGAGTTTACAGACTACATTATTTCAAAAATCCTCACTTAAAGAATTGGAGGGAAAAAGTGGGAGAATTCTCTAAAACAGATTTATCTTCTGCTGTAGTTTTTATTCCAGGTTTTCTTGGTACAGAAATTTATGAAGAAGGGATATTGACAAAAAAATTATGGCCTGTAATTGATCCCTTATTGCATAGGAGAATGGCTCTTAACATTAATGGAGAGCCTAATACCGATTCTAAAGGGAATTATCTCACATATCCTGGAGAGGTGTTTGAAACTTATTGGCCCTTTCTTGGAGGACACAATCAAACTAAGATATTTTTAGATGCACTGAGAAATGCAGGGATTAATGTGGTTAAAGTACCCTATGACTGGAGATTGGATCTTTCGCATAAAAACACAATGAAGGCAGTTGAAGAGGGGATAAATTATGCCCTAACATATACTAAGGGTAAACCTGTTACAATAGTTGCACATAGTGCAGGTGGGCTTGTGGCAAGATATTATCTTTTGAAAAATCCAGATGCTCCAGTGGAAAATTTCATTAACATTGGCTCACCTAATCTTGGAACGCCAAGGGCAATGAAAAGTTTAATAATGGGGGATAATTTAGGTGTCCCCATATTGGTAAATGCTATTTGCAAAAAAATGGTTCAAAATATCCTTTCAGTGTATCAGCTTTTACCTGGAGAGAGATTTGTAAATGTATATAATGAAATTTATAAAGATTTTAATTATACTACCTTTTACTTTGATGAATATAATAATATAACAGATTATAACAGTACAAAAAAATATATAGAAGATAATTATAATCTTGATTTATTTAAACAGGGGATGCTTTTTAGAGATGAAATTGAAAATGGAAAGTTAAATTCTTCTATCAATGAATATAGATTTGTAGGATACAGACGTTCTAATATTGTGCAAATTATTAGAACACAAGAGAGTAAATGCAGAATTCTTTTTGGCACTGGAGACGGAGTAGTACCAATTAAAAGTGCTGATATGAATGATAATAATGCCAAAGTTTATTATTTTGATTTATCACATATGGGACTTCTATCAAACAGTGTTGTAAGTAGAGTTGAAGGAAAGGCAGTAAGAAAAAGAAATTATACTAAAATTCATGAGTTGATTATCAATATTATCAAAGGAAGAGAAATTGACAATCCTGAAAAATTTCCCCCACTTAATGTTAATGTTCACAGTTAAATTAAAATTTAGCTATAAATCTAATTTTTATTGGTGCAAAGCAGCTATATATATGATAGAATAATCATTGGATTAATGAAAGTGGTGGGGTCATGATAGAAATTAAAGGCAAGTATAATACAGCAAAAGTTTTTACTGACAACTTAGATGAAAAAGCTGTTGCACAGATACAGGAACTTTGTAATGAGGAGTTTGTTAAAGACAGCGTTATAAGGATTATGCCAGATGCCCATGCAGGTGCAGGCTGTACCATTGGGACAACAATGACTATACAAGACAAAATAGTTCCGAATCTGGTTGGCGTTGATATAGGCTGTGGAATGGAGACTATAAAGCTTAAAAATAGAGAAATGGATTTAGAAAAGTTGGACAAAATCATCCATGAATTTATCCCGGCAGGGTTTGATGTTAGAAAGAGGCAGCATAGTTATACCCAAAAAATTGATTTGGAAAAATTAATATGCAAAAATCATGTGAATATAGAAAGAGCAAAATTAAGTATAGGAACATTAGGTGGAGGTAATCATTTTATCGAAGTAAATAAGGATAAAAATGAATGCCTTTATCTAGTTGTGCATTCAGGGAGCAGACATTTAGGAAAGCAGGTTGCAGAATATTATCAAAACCTGGGATACAAGCAAATGGTAAGCAACAAAGAGCATATTATGAAAATTATAAAAGAATTAAAATCCCAAGGACGTGAAAAGGAAATCCAAGAGGAAATAAAAAAGTTTAAGACTTCAAAAATAAATAAATCCCTTGCATATGTGGAGGGAAAAAGTTTTGATGACTATCTGAATGATATGAAATTAGTGCAATATTTTGCTGTTATAAACCGAAAGGCCATAGTAGATGAAATTATTAATAAAATGAATATTGAGGTTAGTGAGCAGTTTACTACAATACATAATTATATAGATATTGAAAATATGCTTTTGAGAAAGGGAGCTATTTCAGCACAAAAAGGTGAGCGAGTGCTTATTCCTATTAATATGAGAGATGGAAGCTTGATTTGTATTGGAAAGGGCAATGAAGACTGGAATTATTCTGCGCCTCATGGTGCGGGAAGGATAATGAGTAGAAGACAAGCAAAGGAATTTATTACTTTGGAGGAGTTTAAAAAAACCATGAAAGGCATTTATTCATCAACGGTCAATAGCTCTACATTAGATGAATGTGCCCTAGCTTATAAACCTATGGATGAAATAATAGAGAATATAAAAGATACCGTTGAAATTATTGATATAATAAAACCTATATATAATTTTAAATCTGCCTAAGTGAGATTTATTTTAAAAACTAAATATGTAAAGGGAGAAGGAAATGTACAAAAGAAAAAGAAAAAGGAAACTGATGTTTGCTAGGGTGAGGACACTGGTAATACTTATAATTATT
>JAAYTS010000175.1 GCA_012517995.1 Clostridium sp. | reverse complement strand
CACTTAGGTTATACATAATTCCACTCCTATCAATGTTTTTGCATCAATTAACATTATACAGGATGATTTATGTATATGGGAGATATCTTTTGATATCTCCTAATTATTTACTTGTCTTGCCAACTATAATTTTACTCTAAGACAGGCCAATCACCTTCCCACCAGCCTTCAACTGATTTGATTTCCCTGTCAAGCTGTTCGACAACACCCTTTGTTGCATCTCCTTTGTTTTTAATTGATCTTGCCACACCTCTCGCTTGTTCAGGACTAAAACTTATCCTTGCCATATATTTTTCCTTCTTTACATAATTAATATTTGTTTTAATTAAGTAACTTTAGTTACTAATCAATATTTACAGTCTTTTGTAAATAAATATTTTTTCTTACAAACTAATTGTAGCAACTTAAATATTAGATTATAAGTGCCATTAGTCACTATTTTCCATGACTTTGGTCACTTTTTTTCGTAACCTTAGACACTATTTTTTAATAAAACCATGACTTTAGTCACTATTTAACCATGACTAAAGTCATGGTTTTACATAATTTGGTTTTGAGGATGCAAATTAACATATATAAGAAACATGAAAGTTTTAGGAAAAATTTATATTCAACTACCTGTAATTTATATTTATATATATGATATTATATATATTGAAAAATGACTTTAATTGTACAAGGAGGCATAAAAATATGGAGAAATTAAATATCCCAACACATAAACAAACTGAAATGATTGACATCACCGCTAAAATACAGCAAGCCGTTGAGAAAAGCGGTATTAAGTCTGGTATATGTACAGTATTTGTACCCCATACCACAGCAGCAGTTACAATAAATGAAAATGCAGATCCTGATGTTGTACATGATATTTTAATGGAAATAAATAAAATAGTTCCATTCAATGATGGGTACCTTCACATGGAAGGCAACTCTGCCGCCCACATAAAATCAAGCTTATTTGGCTTTTCAGAGCAAATAATTATTGAAAACGGAAGACTTGTACTGGGAACATGGCAGGGCATATATTTCTGTGAATTTGACGGACCACGTCAAAGACAGGTATATGTCAAAATAACAGGGTGATGATATGGTCTTTATAGTGACGGCACTTAAAATAGAAGCTGAGCCTTTAATTGAACATTTTAAACTAAAAAAAGATATGGACATACACTGTTTTTCAGTGTACAGAAATTCTGATATTACACTTATAATAAGTGGTGTGGGAAAAGTTAAAAGTGCTATGGCTACAATGTATCTATTATCAACCCACCAAACCACTTTACAAGATGTATTGTTAAATATTGGATTTTGCGGCACAAATAATATAAAATACAGCCTTGGAACTATGGTAGCAGTAAATAAAGTAACGGACATGGATACTAAAAGAGATTATTACCCTGATGTTTTTATAAAGGAAAGCATTCCTTTTGCTAATCTTTGCTGCTATTCAAGACCTGTAGCCCAGAACATGGTGCAGGAAGAAAAAGAAGTTTTTTGTGATATGGAATCGGCTGGCATTATGGAAGCTTCCAAAAAGTTTTATTATGCCCATCAGGTAATACTTTTAAAAATTGTATCAGATTACCTAAATCCAGAAAAGCTTGATAAACTTAGCCTTAAAAACTTTGTTAAAAAAAGTACGCCGCTAATTGAGAAAATCATTAAAAATGCAGTACAGTTAAACAGCTCCTTTAAAGGGGTGTCATTAGATGAAAATGAAAAAAGCTTATTAGATACAATTTCTCAAAATTTGAAGTTTTCTAAAACCATGGAGAAAATGCTTTTTAAAAATGCTGTACAGGCTAAAGCCAAGGGAATTGATGTTTATAATAAAATTTACTCTTTTTTAAATATAGAGGTTAATTCCAAATTAGAAGGGAAGAAGATTTTTGAAGAAATCCAACAAAAACTTAAATAGAAAAAAGAATATGTTTAATTCAATATATATAGAAGAAGCTGCCCTTAAATACCCTATTTCTCAATACATCCTACAAAAATACCCTGACAGCACAATAATACCAATAAGGCACTACAAGGATGTGTTTAATAGAAGCAACCAGCTGTTTTCTATTCAAAAACATAATCTATCTTTAATACTTGCAGTTAAGGACAAACCATTTTTATATAAAGGACCAGAGGTGTGCCAGGATTTTGGTCACTCTAATTTTTATTATACTTCCTTTTTGCTAAACTGTATTTTTAACTGTGATTACTGCTACCTTCAGGGAATGTATTCATCTGCTAATATAGTGGCTTTTGTCAATACAGAGGATTTTCAAAATGAAATAGCCGATGCAGCCTCAAAGGAACCTCTTTTTCTAGCTGCATCTTATGATACTGACTTAATTGGATTTCATAACTTAATCCCTTATATGGACTATTTCTATGATTTTTTTAAAAATGAGAAAAACCTTATAGTTGAAATACGCACTAAAAGCGGAAACCAAAGCTTTTATGAAAAGTATACACCTTTAGAAAATTTAATAATTGCATTTACTCTTTCACCAAAAGAAATTATAGAAAGGTACGAAAAAAGCACTCCGCCGCTAGAGGCCAGAATTAAAGCAATTAATACAGCCCTAGAAAAAGGGTTTAAGGTAAGGATATGTTTAGACCCTATTTTTATTAACACTGAATTTAATAATGCATATAGAAGTTTTTACCACCATATCTTTTCTAATGTTAATGCAAATAAAATAACTGACATTGGTTTTGGTTTTTTTAGAATATCCAAAGAGTTTTATAAAAAAATTATAAAACAGCCTATATACCCTAATGTGTTTTTAGAGGAGTTTTCCGAAAACAGAAATGTAATCACTTATTCTGAAAAGCTTCAGAATGAAACTAAATTAATACACTTTGAAATATTAAAAAAATATATAAATGAAGAAAGGATATTTATACTATGAAAACTGCAATTTTGACAGGTTCTTCAAAAGGAATAGGGCAGGCTTTATTAAAAAGACTACTTTCCCTTGATTATAAAGTATATGGACTTTCTAGAACTCCCCAAGTTTCTCGGGAAAACTTTATTCCTGTTGAATGTAATTTGTTAGATACCAATAAACTTGTGGAAACAATTAAATCCATAGAAAAAAATGAGCCTAATATAAATCTTTTAGTCAACAATGCAGGAGTAGGTTTTTTTGGTCCTCATGAAGAAATAAATGTTGGAAATATTCAAACTATGCTTCGTACAAATTTAGAAGTTCCATTAATTTTATCCCATCTTCTTTTAAGAATCCTAAAGAAAAATAAAGGGATGATTATTTCTGTTTCTTCTGTAACGGCAAAAAAGATAAGTACTCACGGATGTGCCTATGCTGCCTCTAAAGCAGGGCTTACCCATTTTCATACAAGTCTTTTTGAAGAAGTGCGTAAAACCGGCGTAAAGGTTACAACAATACATCCTGATATGACTAAAAGCAATTTTTATGATAATTCAAATTTCACATATGAAGATGAAGAAGATGCTGTGCTTTTAGAAGAACAAATAGCAGATGCTTTAGAATACGTCCTTACAGCCTCTGAAAATTTAGTTATAAATGAGATTACATTAAGACCTCAAAAAAATAAAATTAAACGAAAAAACCCTAAAAAATAAGCCTTTCTCCTATTTAAAGTTGAAAGGCTTATCTTTATAATTATTAAAGTTTATCTCTGTATTTAACTACTTCTGCTCCTTCTATCCATTTATCAATTTCTTTTTCAACAAACTCATTTTTCTTTTCTCTATCTAAAAGTTCTTTTATCTCATCTCTTTTTTCTTCAAAAGTAAATATTGCCTCTTCAATTTTTTCATATGCTTTTATTATGTGGTAACCATGCATAGTAGGCACAAGGTCTGAAATTTCATCCACTTCAAGATTTAATGAAGCCTCTTCAAATTCAGGGACAAAACCACTTCCTTTGTTAACAAGATAGCCGTCTTTGTAATCTTCTGATTCCATACCAGGGTCTTCACCGTATTCATCTATTAAAGCTTCAAAATCTTCACCGTTTTTGGCCTTTTGTAAAACTTCCTCTGCCTTTGGTTTAATTTCAGCTAGTTTTTCTTCAAGAAAACTTTCCGCTTCTTCATATTTTCCTTCTTGGTAATATAAGTTTTCATACTCACTTTTGGCTTCTTCTGGCAATCCAATTAATATGTGCTTAACTCTTGTTTGATCAGGGTTTTTCAATAAATCAATCTCCCCTATTTCACCTATTTCCTGTAGTTCTAACTCTTTGTCATAAAAACTTCTTATTTCTTCATCTGAAGTCCCTATATCTTTTGTCAAATCTTCAAAATAATTGTTTGCCATTATTTCTTCTGCCAAATCCCCTATATAGTCCTCTTTTGTCTGATTCATAATTTTAAGTTCTCCTGTAATATATTCTTCAGCTTCTTTCTTATAATCCTTTTCTTCCATCGAATCTCCCAGACCTTGCATTTGTTCTTGAATCTGCATCTGCATAGAAGTCATTTCAATTATATCATTATACCGTTTTTCAGCCTCTTTCATCGTTTCATCTGTTATTTCATAGCCATCTGCCTTCATTTTCTGCAGCATAATTTTTCTAGTTATTATATCTTCAAGTATTTTGTCTTTAATTTCTTCCATAAAAGATAATTGCTCTTCATCTTCTGTTTCAGGATCAATTCCTTGAGATGTCAATGCATAGTTATATATACCATAAAACTCATCATAAAAAATATCTTCACCATTAACTTGTGCTATTACTACCTTTTCGTCTTTTTCTCCTTCTGGTTTTTCCCCACAACCTCCTAATATAAAACTAAAAAATAATGCTAATACTGTAGCAAACAATAAACTTTTTTTACTTTTCATCAAATTCATCCTTTCGATTTTTTTGCCACCCTAAACAATTTAATTAATTACAAATAAAACCTAAATCTAAAGTGTGCAAAAACAGTATACCACATCATATAAAAAGCTGCAATTAAAGATTTTTAAATTTTATATTAAGTGGAGTTTACCTAATTACTTGATTTTTTAATTATTTCTATACTTTCAATTATATTATATCTGACTTCATCCACTTCTTTAGCTTTCGGCACCTTATCACCATATTTCACCTTGTCATATGCTGATGTTATTTCCATAAATGGCTTGTTTAACTGGTGGATTTTTTCAGCTCTTTTATAAATTTCACCTGTAGTATATGACTTTTTTATATCCATCCCTTTTACATTCATATATTTTAAAATAATACCATATAAGTATTTAACTTTTTCTTTAGGGTCTGCAATTTTCTCTACCTGTTTTAATATCTTGTTTATATTTAAAATTTTCTTTTTCTCTTTACCCTTTTTTGAAATGTCAGAGGGCAAAACTCTCTCAATACTATCTGTATAATAGTAAGTTTTCTCCTCTTTATATTCAGTTTTTTCAAATAAATTTATAATTTTTTGGAAAAGGTTTTTGAAAAAATCCTTTAAAAAGGGAATAAATTCATTAATAATTAATACGGTAATTATTTTATAAAGAAGAAAAGCAATTAGTAAAAATCCTAACACATTAAATACTTTATCTAAAATTAAACTTTGGCTGCCACCATTATTGATGCCATAGCTACCTTCAGGAAGATTGGGAGAATACATTTCCCCTGTATCAAAAATTCCATATATTTTTTCCATTATCATTTTATAAAAACTCCACAATGCCCCAAGGACTGATGCCAATATATTTCCAACCCTTCGCAAAGTCACAATTAATATGTCCCTAAAATAAAAACAGAACAGTATTAATAGAAAAAGCACTATTGTTTTTCTTATATTATAACTTCTCATTCTTGCAGGCATTCCAGAAGCTTTATCAAATCTTTTAGAAAAAATGCCATCTAAATTGCTTTGATTTTTTATTATAAAAAGAAAAAGAGCATACACAAATGCAAAAATATAAAATTGATTTTTAAGATGATTAAGTTCTTTGAAGTATATGGATAAGGTCAATGCCAAAAGAATCATTATTATACCAGCATATATTTTGACACCATTTATTAAATAATGATATTTATTAAAATATACTCTGATTGCAAAAAAGCAAAGTATTGCGGTTATAAATGCGCCAAATATCATAGATAAAATTCCATAGTTATAAAAATATATCAAGGACGCTAAAATGGGAATTACTAAAAATAGATGTGCAAATATTGCATTTTTTTTAGTATTATTTTTAAACATAATAAAAGTTACTGCTGTAAATGTTCCATAAATAGCAGCTAAATAAAAAAATCCATTCATAAATTGCTGATTTTCTTTAAATAAAAAAATTCCCACAATGCTGGTTATTGGATAAACACATAGAAACATGGCTGTTATTGATATAATTTTTAGTAAGACTTCTCTCTTTTTTTCATTCATAAACATTTTCCTCTCTAATAAGGAATATAGATATCCAAATCCCCAGGTAAACTTTCTCTTTCAATGGCGTTTAACAGTATTATAGAGACGTTATTTTTCCTTGCCTTTATTTCCCTAATGGTATTACTTATTTTTTCTGTCAAATAGGATGTGATTATTATAACTTCTGTATTTGAATAATTTTTATAAACATCATTTATAAAATATTCAAAATCCTGAACCTTTTTTAATTTAAGCCTTGCAAGAATGTCCAAAAGCTCATTTACATGTTCTCGCCCTGTGGATTCTTTTATAATTATTGGGTTTTCATTTTCATTTATAACACTTCCATTTGTAGAAAAACTCAAAGGCAACCCCTGCTTTAATGCTTTGTCAAATATAGTTGCAGCAACCTTTATTCCAAGTTCTGTAAATTCTTTGTCGATAACTTCATCTGGTTCAGTGTCTCGGGACTGAATGTTTAATATAACTGCAGTTCTTAAATTGGCGGTAAAATCATTCTTTTTCACCATAAGCCTTCCCCTGCTTGCTGTTGCCTTCCAATGAATTCGATTTAAAGCATCACCAGGCTCATATTCCCTAAGCCCTGAAAACATAAAGGGGTCATCATTTATCCACCTTTTTACAATAGTATCCCCTATAAAACGGCTCGCCGGCCTGAAATACTGTTGGAGTACTACTGGCGCTGGATACACAAGTAAATCAGCTTTAACATCTATAACATCAGATGATTCAGAAAAGGCACCTAAAAAATCCCCTCCCACAAGGGTTATTTTATCAATTTTAAAATATCCTCTTTTAAGACATTTTACATTCCACCGTCTTGTGGTTTTTTGATAGCTTTTTAAAAAAAAGTTGCTTGTTACAAACCTGCTTTCCTGCGCTATAACAGCATCCTTTCCGGCAAAATCAAGCCATTTTGAAGTATATATTTCAGCTTTTATCCATGAAATGGGTATTAGCTTTTTGTTATATATTATTTCTTCAAGAAAAATATTATCTCCTTCAGTGGCCTTGTCTACATTGAAATTACAAGAATACTCAAGTTTGTAAAATAAGAGGAAGTTTAATAAAAAGCCTTGAATATATATTGCAGACAAAAATATTATAACTAAAGCAAGAATTTCCATAAAATTCTCCTTTTAAAAATCTTCCAAAGGTACCTTCACCTTATCTAAAATTTCTAATATAGCAGCTTCTGAGGCTTTTGTCTCTTCTAACATTGTATATCCTTTAACTAGTATTCTATGTGCTAATACAGGCACTGCCATGTATTTTACATCATCGGGAGTTGCAAAATCACGACCCTTTAAGGCTGCATAAGCCTGTGAAGCTTTCATAAGTGTAATACAACCTCTAGGACTTACACCTAAAGTTATATTTTTAAAATTCCTTGTTTCTTCAACAATCTCCACTATATAATCTTTTACTGCCCCACTTATTTTTATTTTGCCAAGTACATTTTGTGCCTCTATTATTTCTTGTTTATCAGTTATACAATCTATAGTTTCAAAAGGACTTCCCTCTTCAAATCTATCCAGCATTTTCCTGCTCTCTTCAATTAAAGGATAGCCTATTTTTAGTTTAATAAAAAAGCGGTCAAGCTGTGCCTCTGGCAGTGGAAAAGTCCCCTGTATTTCAACAGGATTTTGAGTCGCAATAACCAAAAAGGGCTTAGAAAGAGTATTTGTTTCTCCATCAACTGTAACCTGTTTTTCCTCCATGCACTCTAATAAACTTGACTGTGTTCTTGGAGTTGCCCTGTTAATTTCATCTGCCAGCAAAATATTTGTAAAAACAGGTCCTGGTCTAAACTCAAATTCACATTTTTTTTGATTGTAATAATTTATTCCTGTAATATCAGATGGCAAAAGATCTGGAGTAAATTGAATTCTGCTAAAACTACAGTCTATAGATTTTGCAAGACAT
The DNA here is from genome assembly GCA_012517995.1 of Clostridium sp. Classification (GTDB taxonomy): domain Bacteria; phylum Bacillota; class Clostridia; order Acetivibrionales; family Acetivibrionaceae; genus Herbivorax. The sequence goes on along the minus strand of JAAYTS010000175.1, from coordinate 8,084 downwards.
TTTGCCAGCATTGTTTTCCCTACCCCCGGAACATCTTCAAGTAAAACATGCCCGGAAGATAAAAGGGACACTAATGCAAGGTCTATAACATCTTCTTTTCCAACTATTACTTTTGAAATATTTGCCTTTATCTTTTCACATAGTTTCTTTACATCTAAAACCTCCACTTACCCACCCCCTTGGTTTCATCCTTGGTTTTATCCTTTCAAATTTTAACTTTTAAGGGCATTAATAATTGTTTTAAGATTTACTTTCTGACCACTATATAAAATCAAACCTTTATAAATCTTTGCTGATAGTACAATTACAACAATGGAAAACAAAATAAGTATTATAGCTGAAATCAAGCCATTTATAAGTCCCATTCTACCCAAAATCAAGTCAATAGGCGCGCTAAATGGTGCCGTAAATGGAATATATCTTGCTACTTCTATTATATTATCTTTTTCCCTAATAACTGCCAAATAACAAGTAAGCCAACTAACTATAATTGGCATCTGAAACATGCCTTGTACAGATGCAGCATCCTCGGCCTTTGAAACCATAGATCCTGATAAACCTGCAAGAAAACAATAAAACAAAAATCCTACACAAAATATAATAAATGCTAATATTAGTGCTGGAATTGAAAATGCCGTTTCACTCAAGCTTTCACGAAGCATTTGAATAATAGCTATTACAGAATTTTCATACTCTGGATAAATAGAACCTGCTATTGCATTTCCTCCAAATAATCCTGCTATTAATGCTAAAAACCATACTAAAACCTGAATTACAGCTGCAGATGAAACTGCCAATACCTTGCCGGTAATCAAAGCGTAAGGATGTACTCTTGTTATTAATGTTTCAACTAGTTTTGATGTTTTTTCTGTAGAAACCTCTCTGCTTATTGTCAAGCCATGTATCAACAACATAAAGTATAAAAGAAGGCTAAAAAGCATAGGTGCAACGGCTTTAAGCATCATAGCAACAAAATTTGTATCCTCTCCAACCTCACTATATAAAGTTACAATTGGCGTCATAACCATGGCAAGTTTATCCTGATTTAATCCCGCCTGCATAACTTTATTTATGTTAAAGGCATCGGTCATAACCATTAATAGAGAATCTGCATTTTTTTCAGAGACAGATGATCCTTTAAGTAAAATCCCTTCCATCTCAAAACCCTCATCATTAGCTGACACAATTACAAGTAGACTGTTTTCTGAATTTTCCGTATACTTTTCTATCGCCTGTTGCCTTGAAAGATTTGAAACACTTTCAAAATTAATATGTTTAAATCTTAAATCATCTATAGTTTGTAAATAAGATGAATAATCAGTTTCTATAAGTCCACTTTCATCAAGGACATATACCTTTTCAATGGAAGAAGGCTCAAATTCTTCTTCAGGTTCTGCTGATATAATATTTAGTATAACAGCTGTTGCAATTATCCCTAATGCAACTAAAACAGTTACCATCTTAAAACCTTTTTTCTTAAAAATTTGCTGGAGGGTAAACTTATAAACATCCGTCCACTTTCTAAAATTATTTTTCATTTACCTGTCCCTCCTTTGAGTTTTTAGCCATTTTTAACAATTCCTTTATTTTAATTCTGTTTCCAGTGTGAAGTATTAACATTTCATAAATCTTAGCTGTAAAATTAAATAACAATATTATAGAAATAATCAGCAGTATCACTGAAATTACAGTAATGAAAATAGGGCTTTTTCCAAGCAGCACCGCTCCTGGTAAAATAAATGGAGAGGATAGAGGAAATAACAGGGCAAAATATACAAAAGGATTATCCCCCACTCCCACAAGGGATCCTGCTGCCCCCATACCTACATAGGCTCCAATTAAACTTGCAAAGGTAAATAACATTAAACTCTCGCTGATTTCTTCAATCCTACTTGCAGTGGAACCAGCCAAAGCTGCAAGGGTGGCATAAAAAATAATTCCTAAAGCAATTATTATTAGACATATTAAAATATTATCTACTCTCAAGTTGTTAATTATATCAGCATTAATGTAATTTTCAATAACATTGCTATTTTGGGCATCCATGATATTATTTGTAATTTTGTTGGATATAAATGCCAATATAATGATTGATACAAATTGCAGCAACACAGCAGTAAGTGTGGCAAGAGTTTTTCCAACAACAATAGCCAGAGGCTTTATAGATATTAAAAGCTGTTCAATTACCCTAGAGGACTTTTCCATAACAATTGAAGTAGCAATTTTTGAACTTGACATAATAGTTATCATCAGCAAAGCAAATAATATTCCATATAAAAACCAATAATCATTGTAGGTAATGGAAGTGTCTTCTACAGCAATTTCATTTCCTTCCGAATCTATTTCTTTGCCTATAGTAGAAATTCTGCTTGTTACTTGTGATTTTACAACTTTAAGCTGCTCATCTGAAACATCTGCATAATCAACAATTGCCCTTTCAAAAGATTCTTTTACAGTGTTTCCTAAAAGCTCTAGTTCAGTATTTTTAACAACCCCACTGGTTGACTTTGTGAAATGCAGAAAATATGTTCCTTCATCTTTAGTTATTTTAAGTGCAACATTAGGTTCTTTATCAGTTTCAATTTGTTCTAACACATCTTCATAGTTTTTGTCCTCAGTGATGAATTTTAAATCATTAACTGCAATTTCAAGGTTAGATATTTTATCAAAATCTACATCTGTTATTTCAGTTTCATTAAATAAATACACAGATTTTATTTTTATTAAACCTTCATCTTCTTCACCGCTATCTAAAACAAAATTCATAACTGGGAAAACCAAAAGTGCAAAGGTGATAAAAATAATATAGCCAATAATAAAAGCCTTACTTTTTAACATTTGTATTAATGTAAAGGTAAAAACATCCTTCCACCCTGTTATATTACTCATCTTCATGAACATTCCCCACCTTTTCAACAAATATTTCGTGTAGTGATGGTTCACGAAGTTCAAATTTCACCACTGGAATTTTTTCTTCAATTAATTTAGCCAGCAGTGCCATAGCCTGTTCCTCGTCTTGAACTTTTAAGTGATATTCGCTGGGTGTTTTGTTTTTTATTTTAATCCCAAGCTCAGATATATATTGTTCAATATCTTTATCACATTTTATAAATAAATTTACCCTTCCATATCCTTTTTTTATTTCATTTAAGTTTCCCTGAAGCACTGTTTTGCCTCTGTCCAATATGACAATATCTGAACAAAATTCTTCAATGGTGGGCATTTGATGACTAGACATTATAAGATATTTATTCTTGGCTATTTCCTCTCTTATTATTTGTTTAAAAAGATCTGTATTAACAGGGTCTAAACCGCTTAAAGGTTCGTCTAATACTAAAAATTCAGGATCTGCAAGAAGTGCTGCCATTAGCTGTATCTTCTGCTGATTTCCTTTTGACAATTGTTCTGCCAGATTTGACTTGCTTTTTCTGCCTCTTTTTGTTTTTGGCGGGAAAACATATTCTTCTACCAAAAGGCGCTCTGACCAATATTTGATTTTCTTCATTGCCTCTTTCTTTGGAACATTCCTTAATTTTGCAAAATATAATAGCTGTTCTAAAAGTGAGTACTTTGGGTATAATCCCCTTTCCTCTGCTAAATAACCAACACTCATATTAATGGCATCAAAAGGCCTGCCTTCCCATAAAACTTTGCCGCTGTTATAGCTTAACATACCAAGTATAACACGTATTGTGGTTGTTTTTCCTGCCCCATTTGTACCAAGGAGTGCAAAAACTCCGGGCTTATCCATTTCAAAACTAAGGTTATCTACTACAACTTTTTCTCCATATTTCTTTGTTAAATTTTGAACACTTAAAGCCATTGTCTCCCTCTCTTTCTATGTTGAATATAAAATTTATTTTTATAATATTTTGAATTAATTTACATGATGTTTTATTTAATTTTATTAAAATTTTCGATACATAAGATAATTTAATTATATTTTAGGTTGTAATAACTTTCAAGATAAATTTCCTATATGATAAAAAGTTTTAATATCAAGATTTTCTGCGTATTGATATTATTAGGTTGCAAGATTGATAGGTTTTACCTATGACTTTAATCAGATAATATTATTTTATTATTAACTTTACAAGTGATATCATTATAGTAACATTGTAAAATATAATTTTGGAGGATATTAATATGGCAGGTTTAAATATTAGCGCCGCAGATGAAAAAAGGGTAAAAGCTTTGGGATTTTTACGAAATAAAGGTACTGATAATTTCTCTGGGAGAATTATTACAGTTAACGGTAAAATAACAGCAGCACAAAATAAATGTATATCAGAAGCTGCTGAGCTTTTTGGAAATGGTATTGTAACTTTTACCAGCAGATTAACTGTGGAAGTTCAGGGAATTCCTTATGATAAAATTCAAGACTTTAGAGATTATGTTGCAAAAGAAGGGCTTGTAACAGGAGGTACAGGTTCTAAAGTGCGGCCCATTGTATCCTGTAAAGGTTCCACTTGTCAATATGGATTAATTGATACTTTTTCTTTATCTGAAGAAATTCACGAAAGGTTTTTTAAAGGGTATTCAGATGTAAAACTCCCCCATAAATTTAAAATAGGTGTAGGAGGGTGTCCAAATAGCTGTATTAAGCCTGACTTGAATGATTTAGGAATCACGGGTCAAAAAACACCTGATTTTAATGAAGATAAATGTATGGGATGTAAGAAATGTCCTGTTGAACAGGTCTGCCCAATGAAAGCAGCCAAAGTTATAGATGGTATGCTTAAAATAGATAAGGATGAATGCAACAACTGTGGCAGGTGTATTGGAAAGTGTCATTTTGATGCAATTGCAGGAGGTAAGACAGGATATAAAATATATATTGGTGGAAGATGGGGAAAAGAAATAGCTCTGGGAAAACCCCTTCATAAAATTTTTACAGACAAGGAAGAAGTTGTGGGTATAATAGAAAAAACCATTCTTTTATACAAGGAACAAGGTAAAACTGGCGAACGTTTATCCCAAACCATCGAAAGACTTGGCTTTGAAAATGTTGAATCTCAATTATTATCAAATGAGCTTTTAGAAAGAAAGGAAGAAATTTTAGAAGTTATCTGATAATTAAAGTAAGCTTTCATTACTTTAAATAAAAACATCAAAGTAATGAAAGCTTTCTCGGGTTATCTCAAGCTTGTTACTAATACCACTTTTTTGGTATAGTCAATCCGGGCATAATAAAAGAGACTGTAATTGCTACAGCCTCTTAAAATTACATCTGCCTTTAGAAAAATTATCCAACTTGAGTTGTTAGGAATATAGGCAATGTCATCTGTTCAATTTGGTCTAAAAGTTCCTCAAGTTCATCCATGTGACGGTCTTCATCATTTAGAATTTGTACAAGGATATCCCTTGTCGCATTGTCGCCTACCTCGCCTGCAAGGGCTATAGCATCATTATAAGCTTTAATTGCACCTTCCTCTGCAGCAAGGTCAAATTCCAATTGCTTTGGAACTTCCGATCCGATATTAATATTATTAAGTTCAGTTACAATAGGTTTTCCACCAAGGAATAAAATCCTTCCGATAAGCATTTCGGCGTGTTTCATTTCCTGTATTGACCTCTGCTGAAAGCTATCATGCAATTTAGCATATCCCCAATCCTCACACATTTCTGCGTGTACAATGTACTGATTGATAGCCGCAAGTTCATCTGCCAGTAAAGCATTTAATGTTTCAATTAATTTTGGATTGCCTTTCATAATAAAACCCCTTTCTTTTGTATAATCATCAGCTTCTTACATGCATATAATATCATATATAAGTCTTAATATCTAACATATTATCACAAAGTTTTTTAATAAATTTTAAAAGCCTGCCAAATACTCATTACACCCTGTCTTTACAAAGCATCTGGTAATTTATGATACGAAAGGTTTAATCGGTTTTAACCCCAGCTAAAGCAGCCTGTTTTCTCACATAAGCCGCTGCCTTTTTATAGCTTTCAAAATCAGGTAGATGTTCAACAAATAATGTTGTGTCCGCTCCTAAGGACTCACATAGTCTGGCAACCTTTTGATAATTTATTATTCCTTTCCCCGGCATAGTTTCACGAATTATTGTTGTATAGGCATACTCCATTATTACATCTTTACCATGTATGCTCTTGATGTAGGGACCTAGTTTAGTAAAGCATTCCTCAATGAATTCATCACAGAAAAGATATCTTTTAGGACAATTAATCATATTAACAAAGTCTAGATGTACTCCAAAAGCCTTCCTGTCTACATCTTTAATCAACTGAAGATTTTCATCCGGTGAATCTGGTACCATCCAAGGCATTGTTTCTATGGTATAAAAGGTTCGTTTTGGTTTTACAGAGTCAATAATCTCTCTTATAAAATCAACAACCAATGCATAAGTATCCTTTGAATAATTTTCTTTATAAAAACCATCCCAAATTTCGCCCCTGCTTCCTGTTATGTTTACACAACAATTTGCTCCTAGCTCATCTGCAAGTTCCAACTGATTTTTGCAAAACTCCATTGCTTCCTTTCGTTCATTATCATCTATGGAAATAACATTTTTCCAGACACCAACTTCACCAATTACTAAATCATGTTCCTGGACACATTGTAGATAAGCTTGCTTCTCCTCCTTGCTTGCACGGTAATCAATTGGGGCTAAAACTGCCCTGTATCCTAATTCTTTTACCAATTCATACCATTCTTCTGGATTACTATAGGGTTTTTCTATTCCTCCACCTATTCTCAAAGCTATCTCTCCTTCATAATGTATTTTTTGTTTTAATTAGTTGTGATATTTTACAAATTCATTTGTCATGCTGATTTTAAAAAATTTATTCTGTCAAAAAGGGAGAGTACATCATGATTGCAGAGTTTTTAACAATAAGTTCTTCATCAATCAGGCAACCATCCATATCTATCGTCTGCTTATACAACTCATTATGTCTGCTATAACCGCCCCAATACTCTCCTTTTATTTCGTGATTTTTTTCAACTATTTCATATCTGTATTTACACTTAGCTGATGATCTTAAAACCCCTTCAAGATGGTCAGTCCCAACCCAGACATTTAATTGATAATCATCTTGGGTATCGTTTCGTATCATTAAATCTCCGTAAGGATAAAAAATAGTAGCGCCACTGCCAAAAGGCTGGGTTCTGTTAGAGTCAGGAAAGACATCATACCCATGTCGATGCCTCTCTATAATCGTCAGAGGTGTATGAATTGCCATCCAGAAAATCAAATTAGACATTTGGCATAATCCTCCGCCTATTCCAGGGAAAAATCCGCCGTTTTGAAGTACCATCCCATCAACATAGCCCTTCCCCTTTGTGGGTTTTCCTACTAATTTCCAAAAACTAAACACTTCCTTTGGGCGAATGATGATACCATCTATTTTCTCTGCTGCAATTTTTAAATTTATAATTTTATTATATTGCATCCACATATCAACATCTTTTAATTGTCTCAATAACGGAGTTCTATGTGAAAAACAACAAAAGGGCAACAGTTCAGAGGATCTTTTAGATGCAAAAACAGAGTGCATCTTAAGCCACAGAATCCTCCGTAACATTCCGTAGTAAAGCCCACCTGCTTTTAGTCTCACATCAGAACGTTTTATAGGTTTTTCGATATTTCTGTTTGTTCTCATATCTGCCACCTTAATACTTCTACGTCCTTGTTTTCTTTTGTAATTTTCAACCCCCCTTTTTTTTCAATCTCTACCCCTCCCTTATAAATGGCACTGCACCAAATACACCTAATAGATATTTTTTTAAAAGAGGATCATCTTTTCTTATATCTTTAAACTCATCTAACGAATATAACTCACTTTCTCCATATTCATTTTTGTCAACAAACCATATTTGATCACGTCTAATATTTTCCTCAAGAAGTAATACCTGATGCGTAGTGCATATCAATTGAGCATTATATGGATTTTTATCAATAGAGTTAAATAATGATAATATATGTCTTAGTATTGCATAATGTAGCCTTGAATCAATTTCATCTATTATTAATGTTTTTCCTTTTTCTAACGCTTCTAATATTGGACCTGACAATTCAAAAAATTTAATTGTACCATCTGATTGATATTTTAAAAAT
>JAAYTS010000273.1 GCA_012517995.1 Clostridium sp. | reverse complement strand
ACTAATCTGTCACCTTTGATCTCAAATTCTACTTGGCCAAAAAATGCAGGATTAGGGTTAATCATTGCCTTTAACTTGTCAAGTGGGGCTATTACTTCAGGGTTACTTTTTGCGCCAGGATATTCGCCCATTAGCCCCAAAGTTGGGCCAGAAACAATACCACCTTCAGCAAATGCTGGAATAACAGCATAGTTAGCTGTACTTTGTTCTTGACCTCCACCACCTAAACCTTTTGCAAATGTATTCCTTACCATAGCTCCGAGAGCAACCAAAGCAGCACCAGCAGCAATTGCAGTATATGGATTGTTGGCAACTGCATCAAATGCAATTTTTGCCATACCAGTTGCAATCAAAGCACGTCCTAATGTTTGCAAGAAATCTGCAACAACAAGTCCTAATTTTTCAAATATTGTAGTACCATCCTCTACCTCAGAAAATAAAGTTTGTATAATATCCCCTAGTAAATTACTAAGGGCTTGTGACATCTCCTTTCCTACATCTACAAAACCCTGCATTGCTTTTTCTGCCTTTTCTATTTCATTTTCCAGTTCTGATATTGCTACTTTATTTGCTTCTATAGAGGGGTCAAGTTTATCCAATGCTTGTTTTAATTCGTTTATATAAGCAATCAGTGCTTTATATTGATTAGTGGCATCAAACGACTCAAAATTATTTAAACTTTTAGAAGCAATTGATATTATACTATTGGCAATAGCTTGTCCCGCTTGTTGTATATCTGCTGTTATTTCGTCAAATTGCCACCCCAACATTTCCAATTCCCTGGACCCCTCTTGAAATCCTTGTTGGATAAGGTCTTTCATCTTTTGATTTAACCAATCCGCCTTAGCACCTAATGCATCAAAGCCTGGTAGTAACTTGCCCATCAAGTCAAATTGACCAAAAGCTCTATCCATTTCATCAAACAAAGATTGAAAAGCAAGGTCTTGTTGAGCAGCTTCCAATTCTTGTTGCAATTGTGTAATAAGGTCTATAAGATATACAATTTGTCTATCATTAACAGGGGTGTTATCCTGAACCAGGTTAACTAATGTATCTCTTAGATATTTAATCTTTTCCTGTGTTACATCTACTTGTAAACCAAGATTATGTAATGCATCTATTTCACCTAACCCTTCAATATTGGTAAATACCTTGGATATCTCATTTTTTAATCTTTTGAATGAATTGTCCGGAATCTCTGGTTTGTTTTTCAACTTATTTAGAGCAGCTTCTATTCCTTCTATTTCCTTAGAAACAAGAGAAAGCATATAAGTCCAATCTTCTACTTCTTTAGAAGCATCTTCGAAAAGCCATCCATCCTCTTTGGTTAAATTGCGCATTCCAGAAACAGCATTTGCCAACCGATCTTCTAATTCTGTTTGGACAGCTTTCAGTTCACTTAAATCCCAATTTTTAATCGCCTCCTTAATATTTTCAAGCGGATTCGCTACAAATGATGGAAAAGCCCGCCAACCTATTATACTCCTCCCAATATTAGCAGCTTCCAGCAACAAAGCCCCTTTTGTTTTCTCGGTAATTGCATTTGTTGCTTCCGCTAATAATTTTGTCTCCTTTTGTGCTTGCTTTAATTTGCTTATATAATTAACTAATCCACCAACAAGAGCCCCCACAGCTGCTATTGCAAGCCCATAAGGAGTAGCTATTTGAACAGCATTATAAAGGGTTGCCGCTTTCCGTGCAGCTTTGTACGCATTGGCGATACCTATTATTGCTAAGCGAGCTGCCCCGTACAGCTTTATCATTTTTGAAACAAGTATTATAATAGGACCGAGTGATGCGGCTACTACTGCTGTAACTTGAATGAAGTTCTTTTGACTATCGGACAATCCCCTCCACCAAGCAGCAAGATTTTTTATACTATTAGAAAAGGTTATCAGCATAGGAAGTATAAACTCCTTTAACGAGCTCCCAAATTCGATGAGTGCGTTATTTGAGTCCGCCATAGCCCTATTCCATACGGCTGTTATCGTGTTAGAATACTCCTTAAATGCCCTATCTGTTTCTCCTATTGAATTTTTCATTTCTTCAGCAATGTAAATATTTTCTTCCATTGCTTCCCCAGTAACATTTAAGAAGGCAGACAAGGCTCGGATGTTACCAAATACATCATCCGCAATTTCGATACTACCTAAATCATATAACTTTTCCTCAAATTGGATTAATGCTTGGAAAAGTCCTTTTTCTGCAACTGTCTTTCTAAAGGCATCCGCAGACCAGTTTAAACTCTCTAATGCTTCATGTGCCTGAGAAGCAGGTCCCATTAACTGACTTAACAACTGTCTTAATTGCGTAGCAGCAGTTTCAGCAGTAGTACCAGGTCTGGTAATCATGGACATCATTCCAGAAATTTCCTCAAAAGAGACACTCATATCAGCCGCAACTGGTAATATGATACCCATTGCAGCCACAAGGTCTTCAAATTCAGCCTTTCCTAAAGCTACTGACCGGACAAGCATATCAGTAACGTCAGAGGCTTCCAATCCACTTTTACGATAGGCGTTCATTGCAGAAGTAACCAAGTTAGAGACATCCTTTACATCTGCATGATTAACAGCCGCCACTTTTGCGGATGCACTTAATATATCTAAAGCTTGTGCTGTGTCTTCAAAACCAGAAGAAGTAATGTACTGCATAGCATCAGCCAATTCCTCTGCCATGATACCTGTTTCAGACGCTAAATTCATAACAGGTACCCTCATTGCCTCTACTTCATCCTTGGCAAGTCCTACCATAGTCACCATCTTGTTCATCTGATGGTCAAATTTCTTTTCAGCATTAAATGCCGCAGCACCTAATCCCAAGATAGGTGCTGTGACATACATAGAGAGATTCTTCCCAAACTTTTGCATTGAACTGGCAGTCTTGTCCAAACTCCTACTAATGGACTGGGAAGCCTTTTCCGCTTCAGTCTCAACTTTTTTGAAAGAGGTTTTTACTTCTTCCATAGAAGCCTTAAACTCCTTTATATCCAGTCCTAGTTGGGCAATTAATGCACCTATTTTTTCTTCACTCATTGCCTTGCGTTTTATCAGGTTTAATCTCTCTTTTTTTGCGCTTTTGCTGTTGATTCGCATACCTGTTTTGCATACTAGCTATTCCCTTCATTGTAGCCCATATTTCCTCAACAGATTGTTTGCGCTTACCTCTATTAGAGTCCTTATCCCACGGGAAGGGAAACAATTTTGATGGATTGTTTTCTATTCTCTTCATCTGTCTTCCTGCCGCATTCCAGATATGCAACGTTATGAATCTGGCCGCTTCCATCAATGTTTGGACTTGTTGCTCTTCCTTTTTATTCACAATCTCCAGTGCTATGAAAAACTCTACCGGAGTAAGATCATAAAATTCCTGAGCAGACAACCCCAGTCTGGATATAGCTATTCCACATAATCGGTCATAGCTATATCCTCCGTGGGTGTTTAGTTTTTTCCCTCCTCATCTACACTTTCTTCCTTAGCCTCTTGCACTAGTTCGGCTTCTTTTGGACCCATTTCCTTAAAGAAAGAAGGCATATCCTTTAGGAAGGAAACATAGCATTGGTCAAAAATATCCTCAATAACTTCTGGATCATTAATATCCACAGGGGTTCCGTCTTGGTGTTTTAATGTTGTTCCTGTTACACGTAATCCTTTTTGAAGTGAATAAAAAAACAACAATTCTATATCGGCTATTTTCATATCCGACATATCTACACCAAAAATAGACCTTCCAGTCTTTTGCTCAAATCTCTTTAAGCAACTGATAGTCAATCTTACTGGGACTTCCCCAAATTGTGTTGCATAATACTTAACCATGATTAATAGTTTTAATTGTTAATAAAATCTTGATTAGATCAAATAATGCACCTTATGATGCAGTACTTTGGTTAACCTTTCCGGAAATTTGAATAGTAACATCACAAGTAATCTTATCCCCAATAGGAATAGAGATTGGAAGTTCTGTTACAAATCCATTGAAAGTGAATACAGTTTCGTCTTCATCAGGTAGTTCGATAGCATATGATTGAATTGTGTCAGACTCGAAGTCTGCATTCAACACGTCATAGTTGTCCCTGGTGAAGTTCATGTTCAGTGTAACAGTACCGGGTTCACGTAATCCGGCAATGTACTGACGATAGCCGTCAACATCTTCAAGTCTGGTTACTTCAATTGTTTCCCTTGACTTGGTTGGTCCATCTATGGAATTGATTTCTCCAATTGCTGCACCATTCCTTTTAAAAATGGTACCTTGACCAGTAATTGCTTCACTTTGTGCCATAGTTCAAAATAATTAAAAATTAAACAATCATTTTCTTTGTGCTTCCATACTAAAAATAAGAGACACCCTGTTTTTTGTATCCCATTCCAGTACTTCCGGAGTGAGTAATACACTTACCAAGGTGTAGGTTCTTCCATTAAATTCAAGTCCATATTGCCCTTGCAATACGTCTATAAGTTCCCAAGCATTATTCATAGCCTGTTCATAGTTTACATCCCTAACAACCACCTGAAATGCATCTCTAAAATACAATTCTTTTTTTAATCCTAAATCAGGTCTGGTCCCATTTATATCGTATAAAGTTACACATGTATTCGGTTGGTCCGGCATACGTGCTATGAATAAATTTTGCCCAAATACCCATTTTGGTATATTGGCAGTTATAAAATCCTTTATATCAATTGTTACAGCGTTCATTTTGCAGAATCTTTTAGGATTTTTATAATAGTACCTTTAGCAGCTTTCAAATGTGCAAGAAAATAGTTTGAACCGGCTCCGGGTCGTTTCCAATTTGCCGTATGGTTCTCATGTACTGGAATTGCATAGTTTGCAGCAAATCCAAATACCATCCCACCATTTTTAGCCAACTTTTTTAGCGTAGATTTTGCTCTGGACTTGATGGCTTGTTGCTGTTGTAATAGCTCTTGTTTAACATCCTTTTTTGTTCCAGCAGTAGAGGAAAAACTACTTTCAGAACCCTGACTATCTTGTACAAAAGCAAAATAACTAGCCCTTAGGTTACCTGTATCAACAGGAACTAATGGCGTGTCAGTATCTACTCTTCTGTATATCTCCATAGCCACACGAATATATCCAGCACTGGTAATGTTCTTTTGAAAACGTCTTGTTTTCTTATTAAGGTTCTTCATTACCTTATCCACACCCTTTATTGTATATAATTTAGCCATTTTTTTACAAATAAACTGTTTTGACAAAAACTGTATTTGAAAATATCATTGGTATTCTGGTAAACCGTTGTACTTCGTATGCCGTTGTTATGTTTAATGGATTGGTGTCTGTAAGGTCCCCAATTTCGCCAAGGAATAGGTAATCCTTTCGCGAAATGGTACCGGCTGAGTCTGGTATAAGGACAATTGCTTTTCCGTCGAAAATTTCGCCTCTATCGTCTTTTTGCAAACCATCGTTGTCTGTCCACCTAACCTTTATCTGTACCGGATCAGAAAATAAAGACATACCCATTCCATCAGTACCTAGGTACTTCCAATGTACACATGGTTGTACACAAACTCTTTCTATGAAATCATTGATAGCCATTATTATTTACCCTCTTTTATAACCCACATTTTAGCCGCTTTTCCTGCAATGGTATTCAAAGTACCAGTTGTATCCAGTGCAATGGCTTGTTGGCCATAAGTAGTTCCTCTCAAACCAGTATAAGACATTCCAGTGTATCTGATGTAAGCACCTCCGGCTCCTTCTTCTCTGGCCTGTCTTTCCCGGCTACTTGCAATTAAGTGGGCTGTCATCCACCTGTGAATCTCCTTCATAATTTTTGGAGGCAGATCAGTCCCTCTCAATACGTCCATCATTGCATCCGCAGATTCAATAAAATGAACCATATCTTCATCAGGAATAGTTGTAGGGATAATAGCCCTTACTTCATCAATAGTTATCGTTGACATAATTGCTTATTTTTACGTTGTTTCCAAAATTTAGGGTCAATTTTTGACAATATTTCCGACTTCCAAGGTAATCCCAACCATTCCAGTAATTCATATACTTCCCTGTAATCCCCTTGGGTCATACGATTTGGCCAAATTGTTTTGCAATTCATTCCACCTACCATTATCATATCCCTCATACCAACTTCATATGCACTAAGGTAAACCCTCCATTCTTCTTTGGTGTTGCATTGTGTCATATAACTAGTGTGCATACATGAATAAATAATATCGCTCATATCCCGCCTCACAAGTACAACTTTGGCATCAGGGAAGGCATACTGAAAAACCGGCCAAAATAAAGCTATATCTGAATGTTTTATGGCCCAAATTCCACTTTTGTATCCTTGTTTTTGTATAATAGAGCATACTTTGTCTCTAAAGTCTTGTGGAATCATTTGTTGCCCGTGTTCCTCATACAAAGTTTTTATTGTATTAATCAAAGCATCGTATTGCGTATTTTCATACATTTTATCCACTTTACCAAAATAAGCACCAGATATAGCAAGTATATTTGCTATCAGTGTCTTGCCAGAACGAGGACAACCAGTTATCAGGATGGGTGGAACGATCTTCATATCTTATTTATTTAAAAGTAATCCTTTGCTTTCACTTTAGGGAAATACGGTATTTTGCTTACCGCACTTGCATTCAATATTTCAATTTCTTTTTCTTGTGCATCTTTGTAAATATCCCAGGCCGACCGCATGTGTCTTTTAAAAGATTTAGTTGGATCTTGTCCTTTGCTTAATTTGGTTTCCATAGAATGTATGTGTGAACCTAATTCTGTACAAGTCATATCCATACCCAAAAGGATAATCCTTT
>JAAYTS010000256.1 GCA_012517995.1 Clostridium sp. | reverse complement strand
GTATGTGTCAAGTAAACGTTGGCAAGTTTCATAACAAGGGAAATTGTTCAGAAAAGCTTGCTGAAATTAATGATGTTAACAAATGAAAGGAACAGTAATCCCCATAATTATTCTTTAATCTGCCGTCACATTGAAAATAAGCAACGTAATACGCCGACCTTGACTTTTGTATTTATGAATGGTCAAAGAACATTACGACGGGGGCGAGATGAGGTTATATTCGGTGTTCGCCGCCCGTCATAACCCAGTTTACCATTCATAAATCCCAATTCAAGGTAACCTGCTTCGCAGGCGGCTGGTGCCATAGTAAACCATTTTTTCTCGGGGGGACAAACAAGGTTATATTCTAATTTAAACGATTATGACCCAGCAAGGAAAGGCATTTTCGCAAGGGATTTCATGCCCAATATATCCTTTATCCAAGGCATATTCGGAATGGGTGCATGAGTAAAGCCATTGTATCCTTTCCCTACACGCTCTGGCACTTTGCTGGAACTGAACTCTGCCGTGATTTGCTCGACATTCAAAGAAACAATAGGTCCAAGACGGGTTAATACTGAAGACAACCGTCCTGTATGTTTCAAGCACAGAAGCGCAGCCATATTGTTTGCGCCGCGAACGCTCCAGTTAGCCCGACGACCCTTCATACGATTACCGATCAGCGTAAAGATATTGCTCTCCATGCTCCCGCCATGCGCTATTTTCAATCCCTTGTTAACCGGAGGTAGCTTTTCGCTGCGCCTGTAATACGGAACCAGGCCCTCTTTGTTGTTCTTAAAATAACCCAACAACCTTTGCCGCTTTTCCTGCTCCTCCGGCTCCATGGTGCTGTTTATCGATGCCTCAATCACAGCCAGAAGACTATCGATTTCCTTAGCATAAAGCAGATCCATCATAAGCTTCCGTAGCTCCGGATCATTCACATACTCCTGTATCGCTTTATTCCGATGAAATGGATCCAGTTGATATACTACTGTTGCTTCATTGTTTGCCGTTATCCAGTTGGCACCGTCACCGTTAAGAATGCGCAGTTCTATCTCTGACGTTCGATATATAGACGCAATGACGCCTTCTTTGCGCTTGATGAAATCCTTGACTCCGGCAAAGCTCGCACAAGCTACTTTGTCAGCCAGCCTGCGGCGTTTTCCATTTTGTTTAACGCCACTGTATGCTATGGCTGCTTTCATTTCCTTCGATGGCCCATAAGTTTTCCTGTCTTTGCCCTGCAGTTTTAACCATATCCCATCCGCTTCCTCATACAGTATCTTGCTTTCCAATTTGCCGGGCCCTTTGTTGTGTTGTGCCTGCTCCGCAAGTTCTTCTTCCCGCATCCGGACGCGAGTACCCACTTCCTGCGTGATTGACCACGCTGTCTGATGGCTTATTGTCTGGCCCGTCAGTTCACTGACCTGCCGTGCTGTTTCGCGGTATGTACTTTCACATGCTGCTGTCGCTACTAACTCCGAAAGCATCGGGCTGATCAGTCCAGGTGTGTCGATCCTAAGTAACTCGTCCAATAGATATACACAAACATTTTCGCCTGCTTCGCCTTCAGTCGTATATACCCTCCGATTGATTTCTACCTCTCCCATGATTGTCTTTAATACTGTCGGGCGCTTCCCTTTGTCGCGATATTCCTTTTTATCCCGTGCCACCGCCATAGAGTCGTCCAATTTCTCAAGATACTCAGCCATCGCTGCTCTGCCGGCGGCTAGCACCGCTGAATAAAACATTTTTTCTATTTCGCGGATATCTATCTTGTTTTCTTCTTTTATTTTAGATATACTCATCTTGCATGCATCTCCTTGTTTTTATGTTGGTTTACAAACTCATCTTAACAGGTTTCGCATGCAGGGGGAATAGGTTTTG
>JAAYTS010000029.1 GCA_012517995.1 Clostridium sp. | reverse complement strand
ATCACCAGCCTGGTACCCAGGGGATGATGTGGTAGATATTGTTGGATATGATAAATATAATGCAAAAGATGGACTACCTAATGGAAGTGCAATATCTTCAACATTTTATAACTTAGTACAACTTACTGGGGGCAAAAAACTAGTTGCTATGACTGAAAATGATACAATACCAAGGGTGCAAAATCTTATTGATGAAAAGGCCGGCTGGCTTTACTTCTGTCCATGGTATGATTGGTGGATAATGAGCGAACAAAACAATCCTTCTGAATGGGTAAAAGAAATGTATCAAAGTGATTACTGTATTACTTTAGATGAATTGCCGGATCTTAAGACATATCCTATATCAGGGTATGAGCCACCAGAAGAAGATGAACCTTCCAAAGAGCCAGAGATTGTATATGGTGATTTAAATAATGATAAAATTGTAAACTCAAGTGACGCTGCTTTGATGTCAAGATATGTTCTTGAAATTATCAGTGAATTTTCTGTTCCAATGGAAAACGCTGATTTAAATGGTGATGGAGTTGTGAATTCTGTAGATTATACTATATTGCAAAGATATTTATTAGAGGTAATAACCAAGTTTCCAGTAGAGGATAATTAAATAACTTTGTTTTTTATAAAGTTAGCCCCTGTGTTTAAGTTTTCTAAACTAAACACAGGGGCTTTTAAGTAAGGGGTAGTTTTTATAGAATAACTGTGGTATCTTTAGTTTATATGACCTGTAATTTATAGTTATTTTACTTATATGATATAAAGTGCTAAAATAGTTTTGTGAATTAATATAAAGGGAGATTTATTGCTTTATTATAGCGTTATACTGGAATAAAATATTTTTGTTTTTTTATGAAGGAGGAAAATAGATTGGACAATAGATTTAGCAAAAATAACGGCATTGTTTATATAGAAAAAGATGGAGTTCAATTAATACAATTTAAAAATCTTTTAAAACATAAAAATATTACCCATTGTTTTACTACACGAAATGGGGGAGTAAGCAAAAATGAATACCAGTCTTTAAATTTGGCATTTAATAAAAATGATGATAAAAAAAACGTTTATGAAAATTTTAAAAGAGTGTCAAAAGCAGTTGGCATTGATATTGAAAATATGGTATTTTCAAATCAGGTACATGATAATAAAATAAAAATAGTTAATGAAAAAGACAGAGGTAAAGGAATAATAAGAGAAAGTGATATTATTGGCATTGACGGGCTTATTACAAATGCAAAAAAAGTTGCATTGGTTACTTTTTATGCTGATTGTGTACCAGTTTTTTTATATGATCCTATAAAAAATGTAATAGGTTTAGTTCATTCGGGATGGAAAGGTACAGTAAAAGAAATATCTAAAGTGGCAGTTATAAAAATGAATCAATTCTTTGGAAGCAATTATGAAGATATTGAAGTGGTTATTGGACCTTCTATAGGAAAATGTTGCTTTGAAGTTGACCAAGATGTATTTTTAGAATTTCAAAAAGAGATTAGCTGGAGCGGTTTATATTGTGAAAAAGTTGATTTAAAATGGTATATAGACCTTCAGTCCATTATAAAAAAGTCTTTAATGTTAAAGGGAATAAGGGAGGAAAATATTTTTAATAGTGGTATATGTACAAAATGCAATAAAGATTTGTTTTTTTCCCATAGAGGTGACAAGGGCAAAACAGGAACATTAGCGGCTATTATTGAATTGAACTAATTTGCCAAATATTATTGTCATAAATGAAAATGAATTTAATGAAAGGAAGATACCTTTGAAAAAGACTATATTAAAAAAATCAATGCTAATTATAATATTGTTTATATTAAATGTTCATATTGCTTCTTGTAATTTTTATATGGATAATCTTTATGAAGATATGGATAATGAAGAGGGACAACTGGATTTTGTTGTGGATGATATAGTGGATATGGGACCTGTAAAAGGTGGGCAGATAAATTTATTTTCCACACCTCCTGATACATTAAATCCTATTTTGACAAAAAACGCTTATATCAAGGATTATTTAGGATTTGTTTTTGAAAGTTTAGTGGAATTAGATAAAAAGCAAAAGCCAGTGCCTTTATTGGCAGAAAGCTGGGAAGTATCGGAAGATTTACTGGTATGGACTTTTAATTTAAGGGATAATGTATATTGGCATGATAATACTCCTTTTACATCAGAGGATGTAAAATTTACATTTGATTTGATTTTAAACAGTGAGGATGGGAGTATTTATAAAAGCAATATTGAGAATGTGGAATCTTATTATGTAGAGAATGATAAGACTTTTAAAATTAAACTTTTTGAGCCGGATTCTTTTACTCCAGAAAGAATGATTTTTCCCATTATACAAAAAGAAAAACATTCTGAAGGAAGTACGGAGGGGGATGATATGGTAACGGGAGAGGAAATAACAGAAGGGGAAGAAGCAACAGCAGAGGAAGATACAGCAACAGAAGAGAATATTGTGGCGGACACTGACAAAAATTTTAGATTAATAGGTACAGGTCCATATGCATTTAAAGATTATAAAGAAGGTGAATATATATTATTAGAAAGCAATGAAAAATGGTGGAAGGGTATTGAACAGGGTGAAAAAGGTGAAAACCTTCCATATATTTCTCGAATAAATATAAAAATATTTGAAAGAAATAGTTCGGTGGGAGATGCATTTCAGTCTAATAAAGTTGATATTGTTCATATGAGCAGGTCGGCATGGATTAGATATAATGGGAGAATGGATATAGCACTTAAAAGATATCCAAGTAATGAATTTGAGTTTATTGCATTTAACCTTTCTAATAATATTTTAAAAGAAGTTGAAATACGAAAGGCAATAGCTTATGCAGTTGACAGGACAAAGATAATAAATGATATTATGCCAGGAGAAGCAGTGGCTTCAGAATTACCTGTTATACCAGATACCTGGATGTATGATACAAATGTTATTTCTAATGAAGTAAATATTAAAAAGGCTAAAGAGCTTATTGCTGAAAATGGATGGGAAGAAAATAATAAGGGAGTGCTGTCAAAAAGAATTGGATGGAGAAATACTCCTTTAGAACTAGAATTGCTTGTGAATGATGACAATGATACTAGAATAAAAGTAGCAGAGGAAATAAAAAGACAGCTTAGCAGTGTAGGTATTATCGTTAACATAAATAAAGTAAAGTGGGATGAATTAAATAAGAGTATAGAAAGTGGTAAATTTGATATGGTTTTTTTAGGATGCACTATAACACCAGTAGCAGATATTTCTTTCTTATATTCATCTAAAGAAATAGAGGATGGGTTTAATATAGCAGGATATAGCAGGGAAGCTGTAGATAGCTATTTAGAACTTATTATAAAAGAAAATGATTACACCAGGAAAAAAGCGTTTTTTACAAATTTAAGAAATATAATAAATCAAGATGTTCCATATTTGGGTTTATACTTTTATAATGATGCTGCTTTATATAATAAAAAAATAAAAGGGGATTTAAATCCTGGAACATGGACAAAATATGATGATTACTCTAGATGGTATGTGTCTTTTTAAGTATATTTATTTAAAAAATTAATATCAAAAAATTGTTTAAAAATCCGTTCAGAGAAACAGAACGGGTTTTTTAAAACAAAAGTTTACTTAAAAAACATATTTTACAAAGATTAACTTGATTTTTCTGAAAAATAGTTATATAATTTAGTAAAATGTTGAAACAAGTAAAGGTCAATAACCATTATTTGAAAAATCAACCTAAAATACTATATTCTATATGTAGTTATAAAAATAATGTAATGTTTATGTGTAATTTCATAATTTTTTGGGAGCAAAATTTTGAAATATCATATTATAATCTTTTTTTACATTCATAGTAGAATTTATATATAAGTATTAAAAGCTTTACATAAATAGCTTTAAAATTTATAGAGGACGCTTATTTGTGAATAATTTTTGTAAGAAAACAGCATTAATTTTACTCACACTTAAAATTCCAGCTATTTAAAATTTAAGAAAATAGCGGTATTTTAAATAAAAAAACTTACATAAGAATGAGAAGGGGGAATATTTGTGATTAGTTTTGGCAAACGAATAGCATTAGTTTTAGTTGTTTTTTTAGTTGTACAGTTAATTTTGCCAGCTGATTTTTTGCGGCAAAATGTTAAAGCCCATGAAGAAAGTTTTTATGATGATGAAGATGTTGAAGATTTGGAACTTAAAATTATCAGTGAACCTGTAACTTTTTTTGAAATTGATAAAAGAGAAGGAGAACTTCAGCTTCTTGATTTATCAAACTGGGAGGCAGTTCAATTAACCAGTGGCTCAGGGGCAAATTGGGTTGTTGATGGTACAGGGACAGAGGTTTTACAAACATTAAATTCCATACCTTCTGTTTTTATAAGTGACATTGAATTGACAAATGATGTTATGGAAGGAGTCTGGAGAGTTGACACGGGAAGTGACGATGATTTTATGGGGTTTGTATTTGGATATCAGGATAAAGGACATTTTTACTTATTTGATTGGAAACAGTACAATCAAACTATAAGTAACAGAACGGGATTACAGGGAATGTGTGTGAAGGTGGTAAATACTGATATAACCCTTTCAGAGTATGATTTTTGGAATACTGC
This sequence comes from Clostridium sp., assembly GCA_012517995.1. Lineage (GTDB taxonomy): Bacteria > Bacillota > Clostridia > Acetivibrionales > Acetivibrionaceae > Herbivorax. The sequence continues at coordinate 78 of JAAYTS010000029.1, read as the reverse complement.
AGGAGTTGGTGAATATATAAAGACTTTATATAGCAACAGAATATCTTATAAAGATTATACCGACTATGGATTTATTTT
>JAAYTS010000277.1 GCA_012517995.1 Clostridium sp. | reverse complement strand
GCTCGAAGTGCTTGTTGACAGAACTGAATTACTGATTCTTACACAAAACAGATTTCAAATCAGGCTTGAATGAATCAGTTTTGGGGATGTCCTGCTCCGTAAATCAGGAAAACACCAACTTATAAAACGATACGCCTATACTAAAAAAACAAATTTGAGGGCTTGAATCCTGCGGTTAATCCAAACGTGAATTACACCGGGGTGGGAAATTTATGTGCCAAATTTTCAGTAAATTTATCAGCGTAATGAATAAAGCTTATTACTGAATTGCTGATTTTATCTTAAAACTAAAACTTAATATCTTAAAATAAATATAGTCTTTATTGGTTGTTTATATATTGTTTCAGATACAAGTGTAGATTGTCGATCCACTTGTTATTCTAAATTATTTACTAAATAACCTAATAATTGGAGAAAATGGGTATTAGGAAAATTGTATTCTTATGTAGTGTTTTCTTTTTTGTATTTGTACAAGTCTTAAGTGTTAAAGCCTGGGAGGGCATGCCTATGCCCGAACTGCATGTCGAAGGTCGATATCTGAAAGACAGCCATGGGCATATCGTAAATTTGCATGGTTTTGCCCAAACTTTCTCGCCATGGTTTAACGAGCAGGGTTCTAAATGGAGCAACTACGATGTTCAGGAGTGTTTGAATTATAATAAAAACATTATCGACCGTATAATGGATGCCGGCTGGAAAGTGAATTTTGTTCGCCAGCACATGGATCCGTATTGGAGCAGTACACCTGGTTGTGAAGGGCGTTACGAGGGCGAAGAGTGTTTTAATGAGACCCGGTTCAGAAAGTACCTCGATGAAGTATTTGTGCCCATGGCCGAATATGCCGTTTCAAAAGGATTATACGTGGTAATGCGCCCACCCGGGGTGTGCCCCGAAAGAATCGAAATTGGTGGTGTTTATCATGAATATCTTATTAAAGTTTGGGGAATTGTAGCTAAGCATCCTGATTTGAAAAATAATCCGCACATTATGTTTGAACTGGCCAATGAACCTATCAATATCCTTGGAACCGATGGAACCTATGGTGCCGGTACACAGGGGCATTTTGATAATTTAAAAACCTATTTCCAGGAAATAGTTGATACGATACGTGCCAGTGCCGATAATATTCTGTGGGTACCGGGATTGGGTTACCAGTCACTTTATTCGGGTTATGCCGTTAACCCCATCGAGGGCGAAAATATTGGTTATGCGGTGCATGTTTACCCGGGGTGGTTTAATAGCGGACAAGGTTACGAACCGTTTCAGCGTGGTTGGAATAATCAGGTTCAGCCGGTTGCCGATTTTGCTCCGGTTATTGTTACCGAAATGGACTGGGCGCCCGAAAGACACGAAAAATCGTGGGGGAAGGCTACCACCGGAACTGCAGGCGGCGATGGTTTTGGTGCTAACTTTAAAAAAATTACCGATGATTGTGGCAACGTTAGCTGGTTGCTTTTTACTGAACCTCACCTGCTGGCTGATTTTGGAAACCCCGATGCACCTGCGGATGTTGTCGATTTCTTAAACGATCCCGAGGCTTGTCCATGGCCGATTTATCATTGGTACGAAGATTACGCCGAAGAGTATGACTTCGAAGGGGTAACTGATGATTATTTCACCGTCTCAGAATTGTATGTCGAGGGGGGCAATGAAATATCTGTTGTCACAAATAGTTCAAAAGGCGTTATAATAAATGCAGTTTTTGCCGATGGGCATATCGAGAATGTTAGTTCTATCGCTGATGTTTCTCTTAACAAAACCGGTATAGTCAAATTTGAAAGAGGCCGTATTTTTGCCCTTAAAGACGGCCAGGTTGAGGTTGATGTTACTTATACCGATTCAAAAGGAAACAAAAAGCAGCTAACAATACATGTAAGTTCTACTCCTTTTCCGTTAACTGATGAGTTGTTTAATCCCGGAATATGGGAGAATGGAACTTTTAACGAGGACACCAAAACCTTGCAAACTGGTCCATATGGGTTTGGTGGCTGGCAATATAACGGCATCGATTTCTCGGGGTACAAATACTTGGTAGCCAGGCTGGGAAGTGAAAATAATGCCAGTGCCGATTTCCGACTTTTTGATGGCGCAAGCTATTGGGGGTCTCCGGCAATTTTTCCTTTTAATTCTAATCGCGAAGTGGTGCTTGTATTAAATGATGTTGTTAAAGAAGATGGAACTCCGCTTAATTCAGAACACATCTATATTGCAGGTTTTTGGTCAAATGGAAGCAACCCCTTTGTAATTGATTCGGTATTCGTAACCAATTCAAATGAATACGCTCCGCGCGGAATTTATGTGAATGATTTTAAACTAAAGAAAATTACAACTCTGGATGGGCTTAATTATTTTGCAGAATCAGGCCCTTCTGAAAGCCAGTCTTTGATTGTGTCGGGTTTTAAACTTGATGGTGATATAACAATTACAGCTCCTGAAAACTTTGAAATTTCAACCGATTCTATTGGTGATTATGTGTCGAATATTACCCTTTCGGATAACGAAGGGACGGTTGACGAAACAATCGTTTTTGTGCGTTTGAAATCCGGACTTGAAAAAGGTACGTACAGTGGCGATATCATAGTCAGTTCAGATGGTGTTGCTTCAAAAAGAATAGCGCTTTCGGGAATGGTTGAATATACAACAAATGTGAACTCTTTTGCTAAAGCTGATCTTAATGTTATATCGACCAGGTATTTTTCGATAACAGGACAAAGGGTCGATAATATCGAGAATGAGAGGGGACTGTTTGTTAAAATGAACCTGATGTCTGATGGATCAACACAGACAAGTAAAATTATTAGGTATTAATATTAATTTAAACTATGTACTTTTTAAAATTAAGAATATACCGATAACTTAAAAATAAAGAGAGATGAAAAAAACAAATTTTATATGCTCGCTTTTGTCCTGTTAATAATAGGCATACATTGCAATGGCCAGGCCTATCAAAAAACAGACACCGGAATTAAAACAACCGTAAAATCAATCAATTATGAGATTGATTTCTATTCTTCCTCCATTATCAGGGTTAAAAAATGGCCCGAAAATGCATGTTTTTTGAAAGAAAGCCTTTCGGTTGTTCAAAAACCCGGCGAAACAAATATTAAAGTTAAACAAAAGGGAAGCACTTTACTGCTGAGTAGCGAAGAGGTTCAGGTTTCGCTCGATTTAAATAATGGAGCCCTGTCTTTTACTTCAGCTTCGGGTAAAACCCTTTTGAATGAAAAAGAATCAGGTTCAGCATTTACGCCATATAACGATGCCGGGGACGAAACCTACAGTGTGTCTCAATCATTTATTTTAGATAAAGAGGAGGCCATTTATGGTTTAGGGATTTTGCAAAACGGCAAAATGGTTCAACGCGACCTCGAAATACACATGGTTCAGAATAACACACAGGATTTTGTTCCGTTTTTCCAGTCGGCTAAAGGTTATGGCCTGTTCTGGGATAATTATTCACCAACTACCTTTAGCGACAACCAGGAGCAGACGAAATTTAGCTCGGAGGTTGGCGATGGCATCGACTATTATTTTATGTATGGCGAAAATGCCGACGGGGTAGTTGCCCAAATGCGCGAACTTACCGGGCAGGTGCCCATGTTTCCCTTGTGGACTTATGGTTACTGGCAAAGCAGGGAGCGCTACAAAACTCAGGATGAAACCGTTGGTGTTGTCCGCAAATATCGCGATCTGGGCGTGCCGCTCGATGGCATTATCCAGGACTGGCGTTATTGGGGCAACAACTACCTCTGGAATGCCATGGAATTCCTCAATGAAGAATTTTACGATCCACAAAAGATGATCAACGATGTGCATAACATGAATGCACACATGATTATGTCAATATGGAATTCGTTTGGGCCACATACCAAGCAGTATAGGGAACTCGATAGTATTGATGCCCTTTTCGATTTTAAAACATGGCCCGAATCGGGTTCATTTAAATGGCCACCAAACCCCGATTATCCGTCAGGTGTACGTGTTTATGACGCTTATAATCCTGAAGCACGCGAAATTTACTGGAAATATTTAAATGAAGGCATTTTTTCACTTGGTATCGATGGATTTTGGATAGACTCATCAGAGCCAGACCATTTCGATCCTAAGCCTTCCGATTTTGATAATCAAAGTTACCTTGGCTCGTTTCGTAAGGTACGTAATGCCTATCCGCTAATGACAGTAGGCGGTGTTTACAAACATCAGCGCGAAGTAACTTCCGATAAGCGTGTTTTCATATTAACCCGTTCGGTATTTGCAGGGCAGCAACGTTATGGTGCCAATACTTGGTCGGGCGATGTTGTAGCATCATGGGATGCCTTACGCAAGCAAATATCAGGTGGCTTAAATTTATCACTTTGTGGAATTCCGCATTACAACAGCGATATAGGCGGTTTCTTCCTTTGGGATTTTCAAAACCCGCTTCAAAATGCCGATTATCGCGAATTGTATGCACGGTGGATCCAGTTTGGCGCATTTTGCCCGATGATGCGTTCACATGGTGCCGATGCCCCACGCGAAATATACCAGTTTGGGCAAAAAGGTGAACCCGTGTACGATGCCATCGAAAAATACATCAAGCTGCGCTACAGCTTATTGCCTTACATTTACTCAACTTCGTGGGACGTAACAGAAAACCAGTCGAGCATGATGCGTGCCCTCGTTATGGATTTCCCATCCGATAAGAAAGCACTCGATATTGATGACCAGTACATGTTTGGCAAGTCAATTTTGGTTTGCCCGGTAACCGAAAGCATGTATAATCAAGATGGAGAGGAAGATTTTGGTGCTATTAAGAAGCGGAAGCTTTATTTGCCAGCCGGTGCCAATTGGATTGATTTCTGGACAGGTGAGGCGCTGGAAGGCGGACAAACCGTCACAAAAGAAACCCCAATTGATATCATGCCAATCTACGCTAAAGCAGGTGCTATTATCCCAATTGGACCTGATGTTCAATATGCTGAAGAAAAATCCTGGGACAATCTTGAAATTAGAATTTACGAAGGTGCCGATGGTGAATTTACTTTGTATGAAGATGAAAACGACAACTACAATTACGAAGATGGCCAATATTCAACCATCAGGTTTAGTTGGGACGACTCGAAAAAAGTTTTAACGATTGATAAACGTGAAGGTTCATTCCCCGGTATGATTGAAAGCAGACAGTTTGATGTAAAAATTATCGGTCAAATGGACAATGTTGAAACCGTAGAATACAGTGGTGGGAAAGAAACTGTGAAATTCTAAAAAAATAAAAATTACAAAAGATGAGAAAATATTTATTTTCGATAATTGTATGTATAATGGTGGTGGCATTAAATTTTTCTGCTGTAGCCCAAAACAACGTTCCGGAACAATTCCCGGTAATTCATACAAAATACACAGCCGACCCGGCCCCAATGGTGTATAACGACACGGTGTTCCTTTACACCAGTCACGATGAAGATGATGCCATGGGCTTTAAAATAGAAAATTGGTTGCTCTATTCTTCTACCGATATGGTAAATTGGACCGAACACGGCATTGTAGCTTCTCTTGATGATTTCGATTGGGTGCCTTATGACAATGGGGCCTGGGCGGTGCAATGTGTTGAGCGAAACGGTAAATTTTACCTCTATTGCCCCATGCCCGGAGGAGTCGGCATTGGTGTTTTAGTTGCCGATAGTCCTTACGGCCCATTTAAAGATCCCATTGGAAAACCTTTAATCAGAAACAGCGACCACGATATTGATCCGACTGTTTTGATTGACGATGACGGGCAGGCATACATGTACTGGGGCAACCCCAAAGTATATTACGTGAAGCTCAACGAGGATATGGTTTCCTACTCAGGTGAAATTATGCAGGAACCTACAACGCCCGATAATTACCAGGAAGGCCCATGGGTATGGAAACGTAACAGCCATTATTATTTGACTTATGCATCTACCTGTTGTCCCGAGGGGATTGGATATGCAATGAGCAGCTCTCCAACCGGTCCCTGGGAGTATAAAGGCATGATTGTCGATGCAACGGAACTCACCCGTGGTAATCACCCGGGAATTGTCGAATACAAAGGAAAATCGTATTGCTTTGGTCATAGCTACGATTTGCTGAAAAAAACCACACCAAAATTTTACGAGCGCCGCTCAGTCGACATGGATGAAATGGTTTACAACCCCGATGGTACCATCCAAAACCGCCATTACTGGTCGGTAGAAGGTCCTGAGCAAGTAGAGGCACTGGATCCGTTTAAGCGGGTTGAAGCCGAAACTATGGCTTGGAGCGAAGGCGTTAAAACAAGATTTGAAACCGAGTGGGAAGGCGACTTTGACTGGGCACGTGGTAAACGAATTGCCGACCGTTTATTTGTAACTGAAATTAATCATGGCGATTTTATTAAAGTAAGTGGCGTTGATTTTTCCAATGGTGCTAAGTCGGTCGAAGTGAGTGTGTCCCCAATTTATGGAGGTGAAATTGAAATACATGCCGATAAAATTGACGGTCCTGTAATTGCAACGGTTGACATAAATACCACAAGGCGGGAAGGCATTTTCAGCACATTTTCTGCACCGGTAAACAAAATCAAAGGAGTTCATGACATATATTTTGTCTTTAAGGGCAAAAAAGACCTGTTCTACTTTGACTGGTGGCAATTTAAATAGATTGTTAGATAAATGAAAATAGGGTTGTTTGTAAAATGCTAAGTGAATTTATGAACATTCCTCATTGCTTCCCCCTAATGAACACTGGGGGAAGCAATTCAAACAACCCGTTACTACTCAAAATTTTGTTATGAAACGAGCATGTAAAACGATCGCAACCAAGAGGATGATTAAATACATGCGAGTTCCATACGATACCATAAAAACAAACAATTTAATCGTATGAAAAACCTAAAGAACCAAACCTTTAAAAGAATTTTATTTGTAGTTTTTGCTGCTGTGCTAAGCTGTTTGCAAACTGTGTCCGCACAGAACGAAGTGTCATTGAGGAGGCCAATTTCTCCTGATCAACCTATGTGGTTGATACATATCGACACCTGGAATTATGCCGATCCTCAAAAAATTATCGACCTTATTCCTGACGATATCAAACCCTTTGTAGTGATGAATATATCCTTGTCGATTAGTCACGATGTTGAAACAAGCCAATTTCAGGTAGCTGAATATGGATATGAAATTGCGAAATCGTGGGTGAGAACCTGTGCCCAGAACCAGATGTGGGCAATCGTACAATTATCGAGTGGAGGTTTTGCTCATTTTTCTGACTTTGATTTATCGGTATATGAAGAGTTTTATCGAGAATATCCAAACTTTTTAGGCTTTAATTATGCCGAACAATTTTGGGGTTTTGATGATCCGAATGATCCCTTATCGGCCAGTTGGCATGATCGGATGTCTCATTTAGCCAACTTGCTTGAATTGTCTAATCATTACGGTGGATATTTAGTTGTGAGTATGTGTTGGAACCAGTGGGGGCCGAGCATCAATCCTATTGGGCAATTAAAACGTAATCCCGAGTTTGCTGAAGCTTGCAGTAAATACACTGAAAATTATATTTTAACTGAAAAATATACGCAACAGGCTTACCAGTCCGACATGGAAAGCATCTGTCTGGGGGCATATTTATCGGGCTATAGTGGCAATTACGGAATCAGGTACGATAGTAGCGGATGGACAGATGCCAGTGGAGAGCATAACAATTTTACAATGGCCACAGCCGGGGCTGTTCATCTCGAACATATTATGCTTACAGGGCAAACGGTAGTTGATGGGCCTGAATTAATATGGACTCAATGTTTTAAAGAAACAAACAGGATGCCCACTACCGATGGATATACAAAACGTAACTGGGAAACTTTTCCTCAATTTGATAATGTAAGTGTCGATCTTTTCAGAAAAATTATCGATGGGACGGTTCGTATTCCTACACGTGAAGAAGTAATTGAACGTACTAAAGTGGTTGTAATTAATGACATAGACTCGGGCTCGGACGATGATGTTTACAGTTCGCCAGAGACATTGTTCCAGGGTTTGTACCGTATGGATGGAGATGGAAATCTTAAAGACAATAAGACCTTCTTTAAAAAGACCGGGCGTTACCCTACTGTCCCTGTGGTTTATAACTTAGACGATTCGCTTGCCAATACTTTTCAACTTCAGGTGAATAAATCGGATTATTCGGACCGGTGGCCTTCAATAGCAGATAAAGTTAATGAATTCAACAGTTTATTCCCATCTGAATATTCCGGCGATATTTATGCCGGGAGGCACGAAAATGCATGGGTAACCTATAATCCGTATAAAACCAGTAAAAATGCAAGTGGTAATTTGCAATTGAAATATAACACCTGTGATTCACTTGGTTTAACGTTTTCACAATATACTGCCGGGGTTGTTACCGAAAAAGCCGATAGCCTTTTAATTTATCTCTCAAATTACGATAACGAATTGAACAGAGGCTTAAAAACCAATGTCATTAAAGTCTTTGGAAGTTCTGTTGAACCAACATTTACATGGCAGGACAGGGGCGATCATCAGCCCAGTATTGTTACCAGCTACTGGGAAGATGGTGTTTTCACTATTACGATAAAACACAATGGGGCTATCGATGTGAAAATAAGCTGCGAAGGGGGTGCTGTTAATCGTCTTTCGGAATACACCCGGTCGTCGATTAAAATTCCCGAAAAGCCTTCAATTTACACAGGCCCTCGTCAGTACGAAGCAGAATGTTTTGACTATAAAAATGTAAACGATGTTATTACGGCAGGCCAGGATTACTGGGTTCGAAATTATACCGGGCAGGGATACTTACGCTTTGGTACCAGTTCGTCGGCAAGTGTGCGCGACACAGTGTATGCATTACGGTCGGGTTTGTATGCACTTGAAACCAGGTATTCAGCAGCCGGGGGCGATGTTAATACCATTGATTTATACGTAAACCACAAAAAAATAGCTACCCCTGTATTTGTGAGTACTGGTTCTGAAAGTACTTGGAAAATTAATACTCAAATGGTCGAGTTGCAGGCCGGTGAAAATGTTATTCAGTTTACTGCAAATAAGTCGGGCGTAAGAAATATCATTTTCGATAATTTGGTGATATCACAGGGAAGTGAAAGTAATGTTTATCATTTTAGTGGTGACGAAGCAGGCACTTCAGCGACAAACCCACCGGCAGAACTTATTGCAATCAAAAGTGGAAGTGCCGGGGTGGTTTCATTTACCGATTTTAATGGTTCTACAAGTAATTCGTTGAAAGCGTATTCAGCCGGAGAACTTAACGAAATTGGAGTGGCCGATTTAGAAATGTTTCCTCATGATGCAAAAAATTATTCAGTTGTCTGGAAAGAAATGTTTTCGGATTCCGGTGCCGAAAAAGGGATATTACTCAGGGCAACAGGACAAAATGGTTCGTGTCCTTATGGCGAAGGAATGAAACAAGGATATCTTTTTACTGTTTTCAATAACGAAGACAATACCCTTACCTTGAAGCAATATATAGCCGATTCTGTCGGGATTTCTTTAAAAACAACATATACAAGTACATTTAATGTAAATGCCAATGAGCCATATTGGCTAAGGGCTATCGCATTGGAAGATGAACTAACTTTTGAATGTTCAGCGGATAGTATAAACTGGGAAGGTGGCAAAACTTCTACATTTACTGATGGAACATATTCTTCAGGAGCATCCCAGGTTGTATGGGGCTTTGGAACAAGTAATTTTGAATGGGTGATGGATAATATCACATACAATTCAAGCATTGTTTCCATGTCGAAAGTTACACTTAGTGATCTCTCGTACACCCAAAGTTTCGGGCCGTCCGATTATCAGGAAATTGATGTTAGCGGTTATGCTTTGATTGATAAATTGTTTGTTGACGTTGCCGGTAACTTCGAAATTTCACTTCATCCTGATTCTACTTATTCTACCTCGCTTGTGCTGGAGCCAATTGAAGGCGAACTGCCCCCGACTACTATTTATGTTCGGTTGAAACCGGGCTTGAATGTTGATAAATACAGTGGCGGGATAGAATTTAAAACGAGCGGTGCAGTAACACGCTTTGTAGATTTGAATGGTAATGTTTCTCCAAAACCCACAACATACCTTTATAATTTTAGTGATGATGTAGCTGCAAACAGGGCCACTACACCCCCATCAATTAATACTTCAATTGGCAATGGCAGCAGTGCCACGGCTGGTGTTGTATCCTACACCGATGCAGGCGGAATCGAAAGTAATGTGTTAACGCCATACAGGGGCGGACAGCGTAATGCTACCGGTGTTGTTAATTTAGATCTTTTTCCGAAAACCAGTACCGATTACTCGGTTACCTGGAAGCAATATTTAGGGTCGTCGGATGCCGGATATAAAGTTGGTGTTTTGCTCAGGGGTGATACAGCCAGGGTTGGCGATGCATCAAAAGGGTATGTTCAGGGAATGATGAATGGATATGTATTTATTGCTTACTCATCAGGCTCTTCAACTGAATTTAGAATTTACCGTTCGACCGATAATTACAATACGCTCGACATGTTAATCTTAACGCATGTAAATTTGGATCCGGATAGAGGGCAGCCTGTATGGTACAGGGCAAGTGTATCGGGAGATTCTAAAGTCGAATTGAAGATAGAGTATTCTACTGATAATATAAACTGGAACATTGGCGCTACAGCTACTGATAATGGGGCAGGAGTTTTTCTTTCGGGAGCAACCCAGCTTGTTTGGGGGCTTGGCTTAGGCGATGTTGATTTTTATGTAGATGATATAATTTATAAGGGCTTTTCTGAAGAATCGAAATTTTTGCCCGAACGGATAACCACATCAACTGACAATATTAGTGAATTAGATTACGTATTTGAAAATGGTCCTTCGGTAAGCAGGCAGTTTACCGTGTGGGTCGATTCGTTATCAGAAGATGTGGTTATTAATTTAACCGGTGGTTTTGAAATGGCCCTTGACACTATACTTGGTTTTAATAGCTCGATTCGAATACCCGAAAACTATGACTTTACAGACGGTATTACGGTGTTCGTTCGAAGCAAAGCAGGGTTGCCGGTTGGTGACTATAACGGAACATTAATTATTTCGTCGGAAGGTGCTTTAAATAGTGTTGTAAACCTCTCAGGCGGTGTAAAAACGCAAACTTCCATTAATGAAATAACATTGGGCGAAGCCAAGGTCGTTTCGGTTGAATATTATTCAATAACCGGTCGCCGTATTAAGAATACAGCTGAATTAAATGGATTTTTCATTGTAAGAAAGCAAATGTCAGATGGAACAGTTGAGGTATCAAAAGTTTATCGAACGAGATAGTTAAACGATAGTAGATTATGAAGTATATTCAACTTTTACTTTTACTTTTCACTGGTTTTGTTATTTCATTATCAGGTGTTTTTGCAAACCCCGCAAGCGATAACTCGCTTACAGAGCTTGATGGTGATCCAAACTTTCATATTTACATCTGCTTTGGGCAGTCGAATATGGAAGGGGCATCGCCTATTGAAGCGAGTGATCGCGAAGCTGTTGACAGCCGTTTCAAAGTAATGGCGGTTTCGGCTGATGATTTTCAGCATTTGGGAAGGTTTGCAGGTGAATGGTACACGGCAAATCCACCTTTGTGCAGGTGGGACAACGGGCTTACACCGGCCGATTATTTTGGGCGGACCTTGGTTGATAGCTTGCCCGATAGTATTGAGGTAGGTGTTATTATGGTTGCAATGGGCGGAAGCGGAATTGATGCCTTCGACAAGCATAACTATACAGAATATTACCACAATGCCGATGCCTGGCAAAAAGGGTTGATGAACATTTATGGAGGAAACCCGTATGCAAAAATCATTGAGATGGCTAAAATTGCACAACAATCAGGTGTGGTAAAAGGTATATTATTGCATCAGGGCGAAACAAACAACGGGCAACCCGATTGGCCACAAAAAGTGCAAAAAATATATTACGATATTCTTAATGACCTCGATATTGAGCCCAATTCAATTCCTTTGCTTGCAGGCGAAATGTTACGCGAGAACCAAGGCGGAATTTGTTGGGGCATGAATAGCATCATTGCTAATTTGCCAAATTACATCCCAAATTCACATGTTATTTCTTCAGAAGGGTGCAGTGGGATTGATGATTTTCACTTTACGAACGAAGGACAAAAAGAATTAGGAACCCGATACGGAATTCAGATGCTATCGCTGCTCGAAACCTATGATAGCGATGAAGGAAAAATTGTTGAACGCCTCGAAATGGATAATCTTAACATTACAATGTTGGCGGGTACAAGGCTTAAGCTTCCGCTCAATGCTGTTTATGCCGATGGGCGTGTTCAAAATATTTGTTATTTAGCTGAATATAATATTGAAAATAGCGAGGTGGCTGCAATAAATAATGGGATATTAGAAACCCTGAAAGATGGCAATACCAGCATTACAGCCAGTTTCAAAGGTTCTTTAGGTGAAGAAAAGCAAATTACATTCAAGGTAACTTCATCTACATTCCCTTTAACAAACGAAATGTTTAATCCACTGATTTGGGGAAATGGCACATTTGATGAAACAAGCAAAACGTTAAAAACCGGGCAATGGGGCTTTGGGGGCTGGCAATACGATGGCATCGATTTTTCGGGCTACAAGTATATAGTTGC
>JAAYTS010000289.1 GCA_012517995.1 Clostridium sp. | reverse complement strand
CGGTTTGCGTGTTGCCGCAGTTGGCGATTTCGGAGCAGTTCACTGTCAACCTGCACAAAAGTTTGATAGGAGCACTCAGCTTCAATTTTGCACGTCACCGCCAATTGCGGCAACACGCTGTTGGCAGCTGGCGTTCTTGTCCACCGTGTCTGAAAATGCTTATTTATAAACACTTTCGCTGTCTGTATCGAATTATTTATGTGTCGGTCGTGCGTGGCAAAAAAATTAAAACACCGAAGGGAAGGAGAAAAAAAATAAAATTCTTTTTTGGGTCGTTAAAAACACGCTCTTTTGCAAACTTTGGTCTGCGGGTGGGGTTGGAGCGGTTTGCAAATGTGTGTGTTTTTGTGCGTGGGTCATGTTGTAAGGTCTTTGACAGATGAAACTTGCTTATAAACTACTTCTGTAAATTCTTTAAAGTGCTCTTTACCACATTTGATTTTCTGTTTTTCACTTTTTAGAAGTTCCTGTCCTTCACTCTTAGTTTCCGCAACAAAGTATATTTTCTTTTCACCTTTAAAAACCACTGCCCAGTCAGGATTATAGTTCCCTATTGGTGTCGGGATTTTAAACCAGTTTGGAAGTTTAAAATAAAATTCAATATTCTCACTTGTTTCGCAGTCTTTGGCAAATTGATTTTCTACGCCACTGTCAAGTGGGATATAGTTTTCATAAATGGTCTTGTTGGGGTTGGTTACTGAATGCGTGAAATTGTCAAGATAGATTTCAAAATCCGCATCGTCAAACAAAGTCATTTCATACATTTTGCTGCCTATACGTTCATATTTAATGCCGTCAATCATCAGTTCATACAATACGCTCTTTATTGCATTTGTTGTATTGTCCATAAACATTTGCGGATTGATAAGCACTTCGCTAATTCTCCCTGACTTTTTCAAAATTTGAAGGATTGTGTCCCTTGTTAACTCCGTCTTACTTTGTATGTAGGCGAGTAAGTCTGGGATTTCGATTCTACTTCCATAATCATTCAAAGCACTGTCGCTTAAAAGCTGTCCAGAAACACCTTCATCAGTTATCAGAACCTTTTGTTTTGTGCTTCTTACAGTCGGCTTAATAGTTTCCGGCATGTCTTTAACTGCTTTGCCTGCAAGGGCAATCAGGTCGGGAGTTTGGTAAGAAACACTGTATTTTGTTTTATGCTTTATCTTCTCCCATATCTGTAAAAATTTAGGATCGGTTTCAAATCCCTTTCTATAATTTACTTTTTTACGTTCCGCTTTGTTCTTAATCCTATTTTCAAACTTTACACCACAATCATCTTCTATTTCCTTTTGTAATGCTTTTGCAAAGTCTTCATACTTTTCATTTGCAATAACAGTCAGTTTGTTGGTGTTTCGGTCATGTATTCTTTGCCCCTCTTGATTTACGCACAATCGTAAACCCCTTCCGATTTCTTGTCGTTTTTTGATTTCCGACTTTGTTTCATTTAAAGTGCAGATTTGAAATACATTGGGGTTGTCCCAACCTTCACGAAGTGCAGAATGACTGAATATAAAACGTAAAGGCGTATTGATGTCCAGCAATTTTTCTTTATCCTGCATGATGAGTTTGTAAGTATCATCATCAGCCTGAGTTTCACCGCCTGTGTCCTTTATTCTCCCTTTATTATCCTGCGAAAAATATCCGTTATGAATTTCATCTACGGAGTAAGGGATTAAACCTGCATAAGCTGGTTTACGGATTTCATTTTGATATATTTCTTCAAACCATTCTGCAAACTTACCTTTCAACGGATTTCCACTTGCATCATAATCACGGTAATTTTTCACCTTGTCAATAAAAAACAAAGTCAAAACCTTTATGCCTTTGGGTTTGTAAAACTTCTCTTTCTTTAAATGTTCTTCTACCGTTTTTTGAATCATATAGCGAAGCACTTCATCGTTTAAACCACCTTGTGTTTCTCCAACTGTCAGCATTTGTCCGTTGGATAAGGAAACAACCTGATTGCTTAAATCAATTTCGGTCACTTTTAAATCCTGATAAATATCCCGTTCACCAGAAAGTTTGTATAAGTCGTATTTATCACGGTCAACTGTTACTGATTTTCTTGTTACTCCTTTTGGGGTGTTCACATCAATTTTCAACTTCGCAATAATTTTATTTTTACCGCTTGGTTGAATTTTTTCGACCTGAACAAAAGCATCATTCATGGCATTCTCACTCACTACAGAGTCCACTTCAATCTGCTTTACCAAACCTAAATCGTATGCCTTAACGGGATTAAGCGAATACATCAGGTTATAAAGATTAGTATGTGTAGCGGAATAACGAAGTGTGCAAAGGGGATTAAGATTTTCAATGGCTTTTTTGCGAATTTCCGTTTCCATGTTTTGTGGTTCATCCACAATCACAATGGGTCGGGTGCTTTGAATGAATTCAATTGGCCTCTTACCTGTTAGTTTATCATTTGGTTTATTGATGATATTCTCGTCTTTTGCAAAGGCATCAATATTGAGAATCAAAATTTGAATGGTGTTAGCAGAAGCAAAGCCCCTAAGATGGGAAACTTTTTTACTGTCGTAAACATCAAAATTGATGGCTGCTTTATCGTAAAGAGACTGAAAATGCTCATGTGTTATTTCTAAGTTTTTCAGTACACCTTCACGGATAGCAATAGAAGGAACGACAATAACAAACTTTTTAAAACCATACAGCTTGTTGAGTTCATAAATGGTTCGCAGATAAACATATGTCTTCCCTGTGCCTGTTTCCATTTCCACAGAAAAGTTCATTCCCTGTAATTCGGAAACTTTTTCTTTTATTTCGTTGCGTTGTTGAATAAATTTTACATTTTCTAGAATTTGTTCTTCTGAAAGCGTTAAACGGTTACCTAAACCATTTTCAGAAAGCAATGCACCAGCAGAAGAAACCGAAAACTCAAAATCACCTCCACTCAAAGGTTGCCCTTCAAAGATGTCGGTTATAGCTTTTATAGCATCTAACTGATATTCCTGATTGCTATCAAAATGGAGTTTCATTTAATTTCTGGCCTTTTGATTATTACTTTGAATTGCTCGCCTTCGGTATCATTAATAAACTGAATTTCGGGATATGCTTGTAAAGCACGCAAAATCCCGCTGCCCGCCCCTCTGTATTCTAATAAATCTGGAGCAAGAGAAGCGATAATATTATTTCTTGACCTTCTTACGCCTTTCGTAATCTGCTCTGCCGTCAAACTGTTAGGTAATTTTCCCGGACTGATTATTTCAATGCGGTCATCAAACACAAATAACTTTATGGAATCGTGTATGAAATAATCTCTGTGGATTAAAGCATTTACAAGTAATTCTGTAATGACAATTTCAGGGATTTCAGATTTACCTAAACTGTTGAATGATTGTCCTGCCTGAACCTTATGCAGTTTTGATAAAACGAAATCATAACCTTTTTTGTACAACTCGTCCAATGTTCCGATTATATTTTCACTGCTTCTGTATTCAGTGTCAGTAATAGTATTTCCTCTAAACCATATTGCAGTAATAAAAAAAGAAGGTGTTAGTTTTTGCGCATTTCTACCGAACAGCAAGGCACCTGCAACATTCAACTTGCCCTTTGCTCCCAATCTTAAATTTTCCAAGTACTTTAGTATTTCTTCTTTATCGCAAGGCTCTTTATATTTTTCTTCATAGAACAACTGGAATTTATCCCAATTAAAATCGTCCAATGAGCTATGCTGTAACAGCATTTCTTCTGCATAAAGATTGCCACTGTTTTGCAAAAGCCTTGATAATTCTTCCTTACTGGTTACTTTTCTTTTATCAGAACCATTTTTTACCCACACAACACCGTCTTTATCGGTATGTGGTTTGTCTGTACCTTCCGGAACAGTCACAACAATTACCCTGTTATTGTTTACATTCACGGTTTCTGTACTAATGAAGATTGGCGATTTGACGTGGTCTTGTGCTGCTGTTGAAAGCAGGTTGTTTATTCTTTGTATGTCTTGAAAAGAAAGGCCAAGAATATTCCCTGTTTTATCATCTACACCAATAATAATCTGTCCTCCTTTTGTGTTTGCAAAAGCAACCATTTCTTGTGAAATGCTTATCACATTGTTTACATCGCTTTTAAACTGAACTTTTGTCGTTTCACCGTTACTGATAATTTCAAGTAATTCTAATGCTTCCATAATTCATATATCATTTTACGTTGTTCAAAAGCTTCATTGCCACCTTCCATAATATCAACAATGTTTTGTTGTATTTCTCTATTGTCAATACTTGCCGATTTTATGTCTATCAGATTGTTATTGTAAGTACAACTGATTATTTGTTCGCAGTCACCTAAAACAGGAATATTGGGATTGTGTGTTGCAAAAATGAACTGTGTTTTTGTTTTTAATTTTTTTAGTTCGGTGATAACATCCGTGTAAATGGTTTGGTTGTCTAAATCATCTTCGGGCTGGTCAATAATTATCAAATCGTTCTCTTTTAATGTCAGAATGAAAATGATTAAGGCTGATGCTCTTTGTCCTAATGAGTGTTCTTGCAACGGGCGACCTTTGTAATAAATGGTAAATTTATCAGGCACTCGATACAGAAGAAATTCATTGATAAATTCCGAGAATTTCGCTTCGAAATTTTGCAGGTTGTTACCGCCAGACAAAGCGCTGATGATGTTACTGCCTTCAACACCAAAATCGTTATACACTTCAATCAAATCAGGATAGGCAACAATGTGGTCGTAGTGGTCGTCTCTTAGCCCACTGCCACGACAATACGTTTTTAGAAATTCTTTAAACCGTTCTTTGTTGCCTTTAAATTCTGCAACTATGTTAATTGCAGGTTTCCCTTCTGCATCTTTTGGCTGTTCGTTATTCAGCTTTTCAATTTCTTCATGAATTAACCGAAATTCTTTATGCCATAAATCTTTCAACGTTGTCAGAGCCTGATTCAGGTTTTTACGAAGTGTAACTTTTCTTTCTCCCAACTTTTGAATTTCATTTAGCTTGGCTATTTGAAGGTCAAGGTCTTTGGAAAGTTTTACATAAGTATCGGCTTCAATGTTTGGCAGGTTGATAGTTCGCTTGATTTCAGAAAATTCCTCTTTCAGTTCTTCATACTTTGAAATAAAGTTTTTTTGAAGTGCTTCCAGATTCCCTTTTTCTGTTTGAAGTTGCTTTACAATTTCCGAAAGACGTTGAAAAGTTAGTTGAAACTTGTCAAAAGATTCAAACACCTGCTTAAATAACTCTCCGTTTTCTTTGGATTCGTAAGCGGTATAGCTTTTAAATGAGCCTTGATAGTCATTGAAAACACTTTGAACAGCATCAATAACGTTTCTTTCAAATTCAAGCAAGTTGTCTAAACGGTTGCTGTCTTTGTTAAATTCAATTTGCTTGTTCAGTTTTTCATTGATTTTGTTGTCAATGAAAACTTTCATATCCTTTTCAATAGATGCTTTTTTCGCTTTTATTTCTTCTTCCTGTGCTAATTGCTTATCAACCTTTTTAATGTCCGCAATTATGCCGATGATTTTACTGCCTTGTTCTTCTATTTCTCGTTTTACTGACGTGAGCTTATCACCCATTAATTTGTTTATCAAATCTTCGGTAGAAGTTTCGCCACCAATGTCTGACAAGTCTTTTTGCCCATAATAAAGTGGTTTGTTTACTATGGCATTTATTTTAAGATTATACTGCAATTCTTTTTCTCCGTCATTTTTCAATTGATACACGGTCGGAGTTTCACCGTAAATACGTTCTGCAATATAGGTTGTCTGATGTTGGTCAATTAGTTCAACTTCTATTTTCCCGCCACTGCCCAAAAAATTCTGAACTAATCTTTCCTTGTATTTGGGTTCGTGAGCATTTGTACCTAACGGAATATCCAAGGCATAGCGTACCGTTTCAAGCAAGGTTGATTTTCCGCTTCCTCTTATCCCGATGAAGTTATTCATTCCCTGATTGAATGATAATTTTTTACCTTTCCATTTGTTTGTAGTAAATGAAATTGATTTTAACCACGCTTTATTAATTGTTGGCAAGGTGTCGGAAATTCTGTTTTCGGCATCAAGCAAAGCATACATTAAAGCATCAAAATTAAACGCCCCGATTTTTATAAATGTTTTCTTTGCGATGCCGTTTTGTTCGTGAGCTTTGCCAACATTAGCAATGCTTTTGCAGTCTGACCCTTCAACAAATGCAGGCAGCTTATTACCAAACCAGTTATTAAGATTTGCTAACTGGTCATATGTTCTGAATTTTTGAAAACCCAAGACAAAACTTCTGAAAATCTCGTTGTCTGCAAATTGTTGTATTCTGCCTCCGTCAAGTTCTTTCAGGAAACCGCTGTTTTGCTCTACATGAGCCATTACAATAAATGAATTTCTTCCGTTTATACGGTGTTCGTTCAGTCTTTTAAGCGTTTCTGTCAGGTTGTAGTTACAACGTGTATTTTCGTTTTCACGGTTTGCAATGCCCTCAAAAGCAGAGGTCAAAAACTGATTAATATAATCTTCTCCGTTAGTTATCCATTGTTCGTTGTCAAATACAATCAGACAATGAATCCCGTTTGCACCGTCATTTACAGAAAGTTCAACTCCGGGTAAAATCCAAATCTGTTCTTTTATGGCTTTCTTGCGAAGATTGACATATTCGTCTTTGTCAAACTTGTTATGATTGGTAATTACCCCAATGTTTATTTGTTCGGATTTTAGCCGTTCAAT
>JAAYTS010000272.1 GCA_012517995.1 Clostridium sp. | reverse complement strand
GTCCAGAACGTCGCCGTCACGAAGGCGCTCGCCTATCTCCGGAAGCACGGGGTGATCCCACAGGTGATCCGGTTCGAGACCGATTCCCCCGGGCTCCGGCCGGGGCAACTCCTCCCGGTAGATATCCCGGCCGCCGGGCTTGACGACAACTACCTGGTCGAGTCGGTCAGCATGCGGGATATGCAGGGAGCAGTCAACCGTTACACGGTCACGGCGGTCTCCGGGGACGCGCTCGGGGGATGGCTGGAGTGGTTCAGCGCCCTGGCCCGGCAGGCGCAGAAGTTCGTCCTCTACGACGAGGACCAGGTCACCATGCTGAAGGTTGTGGTGGAGACGGTTGTCGTGTCCGACTCGGCGACGGAGTACGATTGGGGCACTGTGGACCGGAAACCGGAATCTCGGGTAGGGTTGGCGCACGTCGACTTCTCAGAGACGGATTGGGTGCACTAGTATGAGAACAACAGAATCGACAGTAGTTGTCAAGGATAACGTGGTCGTGACGGTCTGGGAGGCCGGAAAGCCGGTCAAGACCTATCACGCGCACAACACCTGGGGTATAGCAGGACTGAACGCGCTCCGGAACTGGTTCGCCGGGCTCGGAGGGACGCCGATCACGCATATTGCATGGGTGGATACTGCCGGGGTGGAACGCGCCCGAGACATTGTGACGCAGCGGCTGGTGACGGCCGACAAGGCGGTCCTATTCCGGCAGTATCTCCCGTCAGCGACGCCGTCGAACGGGTATACCCTGAACCGGATCCGGGCCTACAACGCACAGTCTGGCGGCACGAGGTTCGCAGAGGCCGTGTTCGATGCGGCCGGCGTTGCAAAGACGACGAACAATCAGATTACCGTAGAGTGGACACATACATTCGCGGATGGAGGGACGTGAGATGGCATACAATCCGACGACATGGGGATCAAATGACGTGATTACGAAGGACCGGCTGAACAAGATGGAGCAAGGGATCGTCAGCGCCAGCAAACTAAGCGGGACGGATATTGATACGGACAAGGACTGGGGGGGAAACGATATTACAAACGTTGGGACTCTGTCCGTGGATTCACTCACAACTACCGGTAGGATCTATGCAGATAACCTCTACTACCGGCGAATCACCCCCACAGCAAGCGACACGCCAGTCGTATCCCGCACAGGGGTGCGCGCCGGAGGGAGATCGGGTGCCTGGGGGGTCACTGACACCATCACGATCCCCCCTGGATACAATGCGGGATCGGTGCGCGTGAGCTGCTGGGTTGTGTGGAGCCACCCTTACCCCGGCTACTGGACTCGAGCGCAGATCCTCAATAACGGGGATGTGGTGGCAGAGATATCCAGGGGTGAGTTGAGTGTTCATGAGTACCTGACTGCTGATATATCCATCTCTCCCGGAGACGTAATCACAATTAGGGGCTCGACGAATCACCCCAACAAGGACATGCTGATCGAGGACGTTCAGGTGGGGGCAACGCTCACCTATGAGGGGATCGACACGGCACACGCCACTACGATCTCGATCACGTAACTCTCCAAACCGGCACCCACAGTATCCCTATATATCCTCTCCCCTTATTCTCTTTCATGACCGACCCCAAAAATATAATTACTTAATATAAATTATAATTCGTCTAAAAAATAATAAAAAGGTGTTACAATGTATATAGGTGACATTTATTTACCCATTCTTTCCAACATTGATAAGAAATCTGTCTCGAAAATAACCAAAGAGATTGCAGGTATTAACGCTAAAGAACCGAGAACTGTTTCTATTCGTAGGAATCTG
>JAAYTS010000028.1 GCA_012517995.1 Clostridium sp. | reverse complement strand
TTTTTTTACAGATACCTACAAAAACAAACAATACTTTTCATTTTCAACAAATTCAGACTTTGTTTTTTCTTAAAAAAGTGCTAAAATAGAAGAAGTTAAGATAAAGTTTGTTTAAAATTTAACAGGAAGGCATATAAAATTATTTAATATAATTTTTATGATTATGCTATACTTGTATTTATGTATATATTCTATTAAAATTACCTTAAGGATATCTCCTAACAAAATTAATTGAAGGAAGATATAAAAAAAACAAACTTATAATGTTCTTAACTATGTATTTTGTATACATTATCCATGTATGCAAAATTACAATGAACTTTTAAAGTGAAAAGTGAAATAATATTAAAAGGGGGAATAAAAAATGGCAAGACTAAAACAAACCATGGATGGCAACACCGCTGCTGCACACGTAGCTTATGCATTTACTGAAGTTGCTGCCATCTACCCAATTACACCTTCAAGTCCAATGGCCGATTCTGTCGACCAATGGTCTGCTGCAGGTAGAGAAAATATTTTTGGAAATCAAGTTAAAGTTGTTGAACTTCAATCAGAAGCAGGTGCCGCAGGAACTGTTCACGGTTCTTTGGCTGCTGGTGCGTTAACTTCAACATTTACAGCTTCACAGGGACTTCTTTTAATGATTCCTAATATGTATAAAATAGCTGGTGAACTACTTCCTAGCGTATTCCATGTGTCAGCACGTACTGTAGCTACACATGCTTTGAACATATTTGGCGATCATAGTGACGTTTATGCTTGCCGTCAGACAGGATTTGCTATGCTTGCTGAATCAAATCCTCAAGAAGTTATGGACTTAAGTGCTGTTGCACATTTAGCTTCAATTGAAAGTAGAATTCCGTTTCTTAACTTCTTTGACGGTTTTCGTACATCTCATGAAATTCAAAAAATTGAAGTTTGGGATTATTCAGATTTAAAAGAAATGTGCAATATGGACGCTGTGAAAGCTTTCCGCGACAGTGCACTAAATCCTGAAAATCCAAAAATGCGTGGCTCACATGAAAACGGGGATATATTCTTCCAGCACCGTGAAGCATGTAATCCATTCTATAACAATTTGCCTGCTATTGTTGAAAAATACATGGCAAAAGTAAATGAAAAGCTTGGCACAAATTATGATCTATTTAACTATTACGGTGCACCAGATGCTGACCGTGTAATTGTCGCAATGGGATCTTTTTGTGATGTAGTTGAAGAAGTTGTGGATTATCTAAATGCTGCTGGGGAAAAAGTTGGACTTGTAAAGGTACGTTTATATCGTCCTTGGGTTTCAAACAGTTTCCTTAAAGTTCTTCCAAAGACTGTTAAAAAGATTGCAGTACTTGACCGTACAAAAGAACCTGGAGCATTAGGAGAACCTCTATTCCTTGACGTTGCTACAACACTTCGTGAAGCAGGTCTTAACGATATAGTGTTGACAAATGGACGTTATGGGCTTGGTTCTAAAGACACTCCTCCATCTTCTGTATTTGCTATTTTTACAGAGCTTAAGAAAGATGACCCTAAACCACGTTTTACAATAGGTATAGTAGACGATGTTACAAACTTAAGCTTACCAGAAGTTAAGCCTGCTCCTATTACAGCAGCAAAAGGTACAGTTGAGTGTAAGTTCTGGGGTCTTGGAGGAGACGGAACAGTAGGTGCAAACACCAACTCTATTAAAATTATTGGTGACCACACAGATAAGTATGTTCAGGCATACTTCCAATATGACTCCAAGAAAACTGGTGGTGTAACCATTTCCCACTTAAGATTTGGAGACCAACCTATTAAGAGTCCTTATTATATAAATCAGGCTGACTTTGTGGCTTGTCATAATCCTTCATACATTCTTAAAGGATTCAAAATGGTTCAAGAAGTTAAACCAGGTGGAGTTTTCATGATTAACTGCCAGTGGTCTGATGAAGAATTAAGTGAAAAATTAGATGCTGATTCTAAAAAATATATTGTAGATAACAACATTCAGTTGTATACAATAAATGCTATTGATAAAGCAATTGAAATTGGTATGGGTAAACGTACCAATACAATCCTTCAATCTGCATTCTTTAAATTAGCAAATATATTGCCTATTGATGATGCTGTAAGATACATGAAAGAAGCTGCTAAAGCATCTTATGGTAAAAAAGGTGATGCAGTTGTTGAAATGAACTACAAAGCAATTGATGCTGGTGTAGATGCACTTCACAAAGTAGAGGTGCCAGCTTCATGGTCAAATCCTGAACCAGATGCTCCAGCTCCTGAAATTACAGGTCGTCCTGAAACAGTTAAAATGGTTAAGGATCTTATGATTCCAATTTCATTAATGGATGGCGACAGTCTTCCAGTATCAGCTTTTAAAGACTATGCAGATGGAGAATTTGAACTTGGTGCTTCTGCTTACGAAAAACGTGCTGTTGCAGTAAATGTACCTGAGTGGGATCCAGAAAAATGTATTCAGTGTAACAGCTGTGCATATGTATGTTCCCATGCTACAATCCGTCCATTTATGTTAGATGAGGAAGAAATAAAAGCTGCTCCATCTAATATAAAACTTGCTGATACAAAACCAAAGGCTAGCGAATACAAATTTACAATGAGTGTAACTCCTATGGATTGTATGGGATGTGGAGAATGTATCACTGTATGTCCTAAAGATGCTATTAAAATGGTACCTAGAGAATCTCAATCCCATGAACAGCCAGTATTTGATTATTTAGTAGCTAATGTAAGCAAAAAACCTGGAGTACCAGCAGCTACAACTGTTAAAGGTTCACAGTTTAATCAACCTCTTCTTGAATTCTCAGGAAGCTGTGCAGGTTGTGCGGAAACATCTTATGCTCGCTTAGTTACTCAGTTGTTTGGTGAACAAATGTATATATCTAATGCAACAGGTTGTTCTTCAATATGGGGAGGTCCTGCTGCTACTAGCCCATATACAGTAAATAAGGACTCCAAAAAAGGTCCTGCTTGGGCAAACTCTTTATTTGAAGACAATGCAGAGCATGGATTTGGTATGTACCTTGGACAAAAAGTTATTCGTGATAAATTAATTGCTAAAGTTGAAGAAATTGCTGCTTCAGATAAAGCTTCTGCTGAACTCAAAGCTGCAACTGCTAAATTTATAGAAACTAAGGACAGTACAATAGAAAATACACCTGCTGCTGAGGCATTAATTGCTGAGCTTGAAAAAGCTGCTACAGCAGGATGTGAACTTGCTAAAGAAGTTCTTGATAAAAAACAATACCTTGCTAAGAAATCCGTATGGATTTTCGGTGGCGACGGTTGGGCATATGACATAGGATTTGGTGGACTTGACCATGTACTTGCTACAGGTGAAAATGTAAACATTATGGTATTTGATACAGAAATGTATTCAAACACTGGAGGTCAAGCATCTAAGGCTTCTACAATAGGAGAAGTTTGTCAGTTTGCTGCTGCAGGTAAAGAAACTCCAAAGAAAAACCTTGCAGAAATAGCTATGACTTATGGATATGTGTACGTAGCACAAATTGCTCTAGGTGCTAATCCTGCTCAAGCTATTAAAGTTATTGCTGAAGCTGAAGCTTATAACGGACCTTCATTAATAATTGCTTATGCACCTTGTGAACTTCATGGAATCAAGGGCGGAATGAACCACTGTCAGACAGCAATGAAGAAAGCGGTTAAAAGCGGTTACTGGAACTTATTCTCCTTCAACCCTGCTCTTAAGGACGAAGGCAAGAATCCGTTCACATTATCATCTAAACCAGGTGATGGAACTTATCAAGAGTTCTTAAATAACGAAACACGTTTTACACGCTTAACTCGTTCATTCCCAGAACGTGCTGAAAAACTCTTTGATGAGTCTGAAACAACAGCTAAAGAGCGTTATGAGCACTTACTAAGATTAGTAGAATTATATAATCAAGAAGATTAATAAAACTTAAAAAAATGAGGCTTACTCATATAAGTAAGCCTCATTTTTTTATTTAGAATCTATTTTAAAAATTCACTGCCCTCTAACCAATCAATAAACTGCTTTGCTGTCCTTGCCGACCTTCCATTGTACATAAGTTCCCATTTCATAGCTTCTTTTTGAAGCCAGTCTTTGTCCACATTAATTCCTCTTTTTTCCGCAAGGCCCTCCACAATCTCCAAAAACTCCTTCTTGTCCGGGGATGAAAAAACCACTGTAATTCCAAACCTCTCTGAAAGTGAAAGCTTCTCTTGTATAGTATCCCGTGCTCTTACCTCATCATCAAAATTTCCTGACTTTAAGCCCTCCCTCTCACTGAATTTCTCCTTAACAAGATGCCTTCTATTGGAAGTGGCATAAATCAACACATTATCCGGTCTGTTCTCTACCCCTCCCTCAAGGACTGACTTTAAAACTGTATAACTCTCTTCGGTATCTTCAAAGGATAAATCATCAACAAAAATAATAAATTTACACTTTCTGTTTTTTACCTGTCTTATTATTGCAGGAAAATCTGTAAGATGCTTTTTTGATACTTCAATAATTCTAAGTCCTGATTCACTATATTCATTTCCTATAGCCTTTACCGTTGATGATTTTCCCGTACCCCTGTCCCCATATAACAAAACATTGTTTGCAGAAAACCCATTAACAAACTTTTCAGTGTTTTTTATCACATCAAGGCGCTGCTCCTCATACCCTATAAAATCTGATAAACGGACAGGGTCAGGGGATTCAATTCCTCTAAGGTATCCACTGGCGTCTTCCGTGTGTTCCCATACAAAAGCACTGTATCTGGCAAATATCCCACAGCCGTTTTTGTAGTAAAAGTCCCCAATTTCCTTTACCTTTTCTCCCCATGTACTACCTAGATAAAATTCATTAAATATATCATTACATTGGAGTGAAAATGTTTTTTTGCTGCACTTACTTTTCTTTTCAAACTCCCAAGAGGCAAGGTTATTTACTGCATCTCTTTCCAGGCTGCTGCCGCAAATCTTTTCTAGAGCAAATTCTTTAATTTCATCAGAAGTTATAGAGGATATGGCATAAAGACTGTCTAAATCCCTTGAAACTGCCTTTATCAAGTGTTTATCAATATTCTCAAAACATTCCTTCTCTCCCAGCATAGAAAAGGGATTTTCATCAAATATAATTTTTTCAATTATATATTCTTTAAATGTTGCAGTTGAATTTAATGTGACAAGTTCAAAATAAAACTCATTGTATAATCTCATAAACCCGTTAATCTGCGGTTTGTCTTTATTAATATAATCAATGAGTTTATATAATTTTTTAATTACCCTATCTTCTAAAAATTTTCTATATATAGATAGACAATCAAAATTAAATAATAATTCTTCTAAATTCATTGGAACTATAAAACACCTCTCTTTAGTTGATAATAAAAAACACAAACATTAAAATTCATATATTTTCATTTCTTAAAGCATCTATAGGGTTATCTCTTTTTATTTTTCTCATGGAATAGATCATTGTTGCAAACACCACCAAGAAAACGCTGCCCACTGCAATAACAACACTATACCATGGAACAAAGAATTCTGTCTCCCATCCTCCTGAAATACTTCTATAAATAAGATAGGTTACACCAAAGGATACAGGAATTCCATACATCAAACCCTTAATACCATAAAGCAAACATTCGTAATTCATCATTTTATTAAATCCCTTCTGGGTCATTCCTATGGATTTTAGCATTGCAAACTCCCGACGGCGAAGGGCAATATTTGTTGAAATGGTATTAAACACATTTGCCAGTGCTATTAAAGATATTAAAATTATAAATCCGTAGGAAAAAACATTAACAACGGCTACCAATGCTCTCATAGCTTCCCCAT
>JAAYTS010000335.1 GCA_012517995.1 Clostridium sp. | reverse complement strand
GACTAATGCGGGCAAAGGTGGTGGCATTACTGTTGCCGGGCTCCATTCCGCGATAAAGCTGTTTGAGCTTACTGAGTATGCGTTCTTCGGCTTGCTGCATGGTGAGACCTTGAACGTAGATTGGACCCAGGTTGTCGATTCCAACGGTTCCCTCTGTACTTACAGTGAGCTGATGCAAATTGGTGGTAGCGCCCCATATGTCCACCACCAGCTCGTCTCCGGGTCCCAATACGTAATTTACGGGTGTTGGCACATTCATGCCGGGCTCAAAACCCTGGTGTTTCTTTGCAAAAAGGGATTTTCCGAATATTTGAGGACCTTCTTCTTCTTCTTCTGGTAGGGTGGGAATACTGTCTTCAGGTGCGCTGGCTTGAAGGGGAGCGAGCGGCTCGCCATTGGTGCGCAAGGCACTGACGGCAGCATTTTCGGACTCTTGCCTGGCCATCAGCTGCTCGGCACGCTGCAACAGCTCATTGGCTACGGAAGCCGACATGCCACGGGCACGCGCCATTTCGAGCGCCTGCTGGGGACTGAGACCTTCTTTTTCTCCGCGCTCAATAATTGTAGTCAGCTGTGCATCGCTGACGTCTGACGCTTTAACGCGCGACAAATCATTGCCGCTTAAGCCCTGACCGTTTACCGGAACTGCCGCTAAGGCAATTAACATAACAATTAATCTAAAAAACAAGCTGTTTGTCTTTCGCATATTCCAGTGATAATGGTAAATCAAAAACGCAAAACCGAATCTTGCAAAATCAGACCAATGCACTGTAAATCAAACACATAGGCGCTTAGCCAGGCACGCCTCCGGCCCCTCAGTCACATGAGACCACAAAGGTAGGTAAAAAAAGCTCTTTTGCCACCCTTTCTTTGACATTAAACCTTTATCCGCGGCATTTGTCGGGCTTTTTGACCATAAGCACAAGCGCTTTTCAGCAGGTTTTCAACACCAAACAAATAACGTGCAATTTATCTGAAAAGTGAAAAAAAAGGGATGCGCCCGGCATCCCTCTTAAAAATGTACGTTTTACTATGCTGTCTTACACAAAAAACTTGGCCAAAAACAAAACGGCCAGGATGTACATAACCACGGACACGTCCCTGGTACGTCCGGTAAGGAGTTTGAGTACTACGTAGGAGAGCATTCCAAATACAATACCTTCGGCAATGCTGTAGGCCAGGGGCATCATAATAACGGTTAAAAACACGGGAATGCTTTCGGTATAATCTTCGAAGTTGATTTTAAGGATGGGCGACAGCATGAAGGAACCGACCAGAGTAAGGGCGGGGGCGGTGGCTGCGCCGGGTACCATCAAAAAGATGGGGGCGAAAAACAGGGCCAGGGCAAACATGCCGGCGGTGGACAGGGCGGTGAGCCCGGTACGACCGCCTTCGGCTACACCGGAGGCGCTTTCGACGTAGGTGGTAACGGTAGAGGTTCCCAAAAGGGCACCGGTGGTGGTTCCTACGGCATCGGCAAAAAGGGCCTGTTTTACGCGGGGTAATTTCCCGTCTTTGTCGATCATATTGGCTTTGGAGGCTACGCCGACCAAAGTCCCCACAGTGTCGAAAAGAT
>JAAYTS010000174.1 GCA_012517995.1 Clostridium sp. | reverse complement strand
AAAGAAGGGCAGCAAGATAATTTCCATAATCCCATATATACTCATTTATAGTTTTTAAATGGGGATGGGCAAACCCAAGCATATCCACTTCAAATATCCAATCGGGTATTGGTATTATTAACAACATAAAAATTGGTATCATAAGTATTCTAGATAACGTTAACTTATTGGGAAGATTCATGCACAACCTCTCCTATTAAATCATATTCGTCAATATTTAACACTTTTACATTTGCAAACTTTCCAAAATCAAGGGGTTCTATACTTGTAAAATATACAAATCCGTCAATATCAGGTGCCTCTTTGTATGTTCTTCCATAATAAAAGATACCATCATCTGAAACACCTTCTATTAACGTTTTATAAACCTTATTTAATCTATTTTTATTCTTTTTTAATACAATTTCTTTTTGCAACTGCATTATTTCAGCCCTTCTTAATTCTTTATCACTACTTTTAATTTGAGGCTTTAGATTATATGCAGCTGTCCCTTCTTCTCTTGAATATGTAAATACTCCTAATCTGTCAAATTCATTTTCTTTAACAAAATCATATAAAGTTTCAAAGTCCTTTTCATCCTCGCCAGGAAATCCAACAATTAATGATGTTCTAATGGCAATTTGAGGAATTTTAGTTTTAAGTTTTTCAAGTACATCTTTAATGTCACTTGAAGTCCCCCTTCTTCCCATTTTTTTGAGTATATTGTCACTTGCATGTTGAATGGGAATATCTAAGTATTTTACCACTTTGTCATTAGATAAAATCTCCTCTATTAATGCATCATCAATCTCTTCCGGATAACAGTAAAGAAGTCTTATCCATTCTATTTCATCAATTTCACTTATTTCTCTTATTAAATTAACAAGTTTTTTCCCACCATATATATCTTTTCCATAGCTAGTAACATCTTGGGCTATAAGAATAACTTCTTTTACACCTTCTTTAGCAAGGTATATAGCTTCATTTTTGATATCCTCAATTTTTCTGCTTCTATAAGCCCCTCTTAAAGAAGGAATAATACAATATGTACAGCAGTTGTTACAGCCCTCAGCTATTTTTAAATAAGCATATCCATTTCTAGTTGATAATACTCTTTCCTGATTTAAATATTTAATATTGTCACTATCATTTAAATCTGTATAACTTTTTGTTTTTCCATTATAAACATTTTGTACTACTTTTGCAATCTCTCCATATTCTCCCGTACCAATTACAGCATCCACTTCAGGCATTTCCTTAATTATTTCGTCTTTATATCTTTGAGCCAAACAGCCTGTAACAATTAGCACTTCACAGCTGTTATTTTTAAATTTTGCCATCTCTAATATGGTGTTAATTGACTCTTCCTTTGCAGAATCAATGAATCCACAAGTGTTTACAATTATAATGTGGGCTTCTTTTTCATCTGAAGTTATTTCAAACTTTTCTTTTGTTAATTGTCCTAACATTATTTCGCTGTCAACTAAATTTTTTGGACACCCTAGTGAAACAAGACCTATCTTTTTTTTCAAAACTTGCACCTCAAAACAATATTAATCTTTAAATTAGCTTTCTTTAACCATATTTTAAAATGTTAAAAATAAGAAAGCTTGAACATATTACATTATTAACTTTTATAGAGAAAATGTCAATTACTTTTTATTAAATCTTCGGGAATAAGCTTTTCCGCTTTATAAATTAAATCTTCTATTTCAGTCTTTAGTCTTAATATTTCCTCTTCTAAATTCTCTGGTTTTATTCCAAGTTCATCTAATTCTTTTAATATTTCCTGCTTTTGTTTGTTTAAATCCTCTAATCTAGCCTCTGCCCTAATTCTAAGATTTTTAGCTTTATCTAAGTTATCCTTTATTATATTTATTTTTTTTTCATATTCAGACATTATTTGTTCTCCTCTCTATAATTGGCAATAATATTCTCTATCATATTCTGACCAATTAAACTGTCACACAAAGGACATTTTCCACTGTCTTTTAAAATTTTCACATATTCATTTAAAAGTTTTTCCATTTCAATTTTCTTTTTATCAATATAAGTTAAGCCTTCTTTTATTCTGTCTCTATTTTCTTTGTGCATTTCATCTAAATCTGTAAGTTTTTTCTTGATTTTAAGCATTTCATCAATTTTTATTATTATACTTTCTGCTTCATTAACATTATCACATTCTTTTATTTGTTTTTCAACATTTGACATCTCTTTTTTACATATATTATATTTATTTTTATATAATTTAAGCATATTTATGTTTAGACTATCATCATAAATTTTTTTAACTATATTTTCAACATCATAAATATCCTTTGTTTTATTTAATATTTCTTCTTTATTGACAATCTCTTTATTAATATTGTCCAAATTCATTTGGTGTTTTTTAACTTTATCATATCTTAAAATTCTTATGTTTATAGAATTTACAAATTCAATGCCTTTTTCTGTATTGTCAGTTTCTTTTAGAATGTCCTTTTTATTGGCAATCCTCTTTTGTATACTGTCTAAATTTATTTTATAACCTTTAATTTTTTCATATTTAAAAGCTTTTTCATTTACAGTGTTGATAATTTCAATTCCTTTATTTATATCTTCTGTTTTAGTTAAAAGTATATTTGTATCATATATGTGGTCTTTTACTTCTAAATATCTTTTTTGTATATTTAACAATCTGTTTAGTTTTTCAATATCCAATTCTATGGTTTTTAAAATCATTTCTCCATCCATTATTCTATTGAGTTTTAAAAGGATTTCGTTAGTTTTTAATTCTCTGTCTTTTATATCTTCTAATTGTAACCTCTTATTTTCTAGTTTTTCAATTCTACTTGTTGAATTTTCAAGTTTTTGTATAATGTTTTCTGACTCATCTAATTTTTCTTTTAATTTGTTCAGGTCTTTAAACTCTAAAAGTTTAGTGTCTATATCTTCTAATTCAGTATTTAGCCTATCCTTTGTTTGGTTTTCTCTTCTTAAGTCTGTAGCACTATCTTTAATAGACTTATCCAATATATGAAGGCCTATCATTCTACCAATAGCTTTTGCACGTAATGCACCTGATTCTGAAATAAGAAAAGGACCTTCTAATTGTTCCCCAATGTTAAGGCATGTTTTTTTATCTGTATCTAAAATTACTTTTGGAATTCCATGAGCCTTAACCACTTCATAGGGCACTTCGCTTCCAAAACCTTCAAAAATACTAGCATTTCCTTCTTTGTCTTTTAAAATATATCTGTTTTTACTGGCACTTCTCTCTCTTGTAATTATATATCCGTTGCTCATCTTTAATGTGACTTTTGCATATTTAGCACCTTGTCTTATATAATCACTTCCTCTAGGCTCATTATATAAAACCCATTTAATAGCTCTTATTATAGCTGATTTTCCATGATCCGATGCTCCAATAATAACATTTAGCCCATCTGAAAGAGTAATTGTGGTATATTTATGGGATTGAAAATTCTCTATAATAACCTCTTCTATCCTAGTAATTTTCTTCCCCTCCCTTAGAAAGGCCCTCTCGGGCAATTCCTATTCTTCTAAGCGCCTCTTCTTTAACTTCAGAACTGAGATTTTCATCTGAAGCTATTTCATTAATAATTTGTAAAATATCTATTTTTTTATATTCCCCCTTAGAGGAAATTCCCTGATAAAATTCATGAAGCTTTAAATTTCTATCCTTTGATGCTTCAAGTTTATCCCTGTCTAATACTTCTTCCCCTAAAAGGGCTGTTTTAAGCTGTATTTCCTCTGTATAAATTTTGTCTTTTATTTCTATAAACACAACACTAGGTCTTCTGTTTATTTCAGCTAAACTGTTAGAAACTCTAACAATACTACCTGTGTTTATAAAAAGCTTGTCATTTAGTTTTTTAATTCCAAAACCACTATGATAGTGACCTGCAAGAGTTATATCAGCTCCTGTCTCTTTTATATCATCAAGAAGTGTGTAAGAAATTCCTTCAAAAAAAGGTTTTGCAAGAAGCATGCCATGAATAATATTAATGGCATAATCTGCATGCTCAGGCTTTTTTATAATATAATATTTTTTGTAATTTTCTTCACTGTCAATATCATAATTATATGAACTGCCGGTAAGACTTACGGTTATTCCGTCCTTTTTTAAAATTACCTCATCACCGTATTTTAAAAGGGTAACCATCCCTGTACCTTCTAAAAGTCCTAACATGGTTCTTCCAATGGTATCAGGATTGTGCCCATAAATATCATGATTTCCTGCAATGGTGTAAATAGGCTTTTCAAATGTTTTTATAATAATAGCAAATTCTCTTACTATAGATGGAGAAATATCCGGTCTGTCAAACCAGTCCCCGCCATGTAATATATAGTCCACATCCAGCTTTTTAGAAATATTTGTAATTTCTAAAAGTTTGGTCTTTAATGTTTCATAAAAATTATCTTTTCTATTTTTAGGAGTAGTCCCTCTGATATGAGAGTCTGTAAAAAAAAGAAACTTCATAAACCTTCTCTCTTTTCGGTAAATTTTTTCAACAATAATTTCGTTAATAATTATATCATACTATTTTAAACTATTATATTTTTTGTTATACTCAATCCACCACTCTTGATTCTCTATAGTGCTGAATTCTTTCCCTAGATGAGAAACATCACCTTCTAATATCACATTATACCCATTCCCGTCATGTTCCACAATTGTAATGGAAGTGTTGTCATACCATTTTATTTTTATCATTTCTGATAAATCCCATTGGAAAAAATAACACACCAATGTCCTTATTGCTGTACCATGGGTTACTATACATATATTTTTGCCTTTATTATTTTTAATAATGTATTCAACTTCATCAATTAGTCTTTTTTGGAATTCCACCATATTCTCGCCATTTGGCATTTTGTGGCTATGAGGGCTGTTTTGCCATGTATCATATTCTTCCGGCCAAAGTTCCTGCAGATCATCCCACCTTTTATCTTCCCATTCTCCTCCGTTTATTTCTTTTAACTTATCAGTTCTTATAATTGGAAGGTTTTTTAACTTTGCTATATATTCTGCCGTTTTAATGGTTCTCTTCATACTGCTTGAATAAATCACGTCTATCTTCCTGTTTTTAAGACTTTCCGCTGCAAGTTTTGCCTGAATATGTCCTTTTTCTGTTATATCAGCATCTGTCCAACCATGAAATATCCTGTTAAGATTACCTTCAGCCTCTGCATGACGAACAAAAATTAGTGTTGTTTTCATAATATATTCCTTTCTACAAAGTTGTACTTATTATATAGTCTATAGGTATTAGAATTCTTTTTCAAGCACTTTTTTTGCCAAAAAAAACATTATTAATATGCATAAATTAGAGCCTGTAAATACTATTTT